>JAIORB010000131.1 GCA_021108325.1 Bacteroidales bacterium
ATAAAATTTAATTTCTAATTAATCTCGTGTATCATAATTAAAGAACTGACTTTCTAAATTAACGAATAATTTAGTTGTTTTTGAACCTGCTGCTCCTTGAGTCATTGCAGCAAATAATTGTTTCCCTGATTTATCACTTTGATCAGATTTTTTTCCTTCAGCTATATCAATATCACTTGATAATTGGAAAAACACGATTAAAGTTGCTTGACCTTCAACGATTGAATTAAAAGATACTTCTTCTCCGGATGGAGTAACAACATTAAATTCTGGCATTTTATATCCAATCATATAATCAGATTTCTTAAGCTTCATCTCTTTACTACTTGCTTTTCCTTCTTTCTCTTTTTTTACATAAGTTTTTAAATGATTTTGAAGATTGTCTTTATCAACACATAATTTTGCTCCAATATCATTATTTTGACTTAGTAAACGATAGCCTTGTGTAACGCAAACTCCATTTTTATCAAATAGCATAAAAGTTTCTTTCAGATTTTTATCATTCCCTAAAGTAACTAAGAATTCAGGTTTGCCTGAAAATGTTTCTTCGGCAATATTTATTAATTCAGGAGTATAATAAAATTTAAGGTTTGGATATTGACTCTCGTCTAATGTTGAATTTTTTTCTCCAATACCTATAACAACAACCTTTGGCGCTAATTTGCTTATTTGTGCAAAAAGAGTAGAACTTCCTAAAGTTAGAATTGCTATGAATAATAAATTTTTAAGTTTCATGATTTAATCTCCTATTTTAAGTTTAGTAAAAATTTCCGTGAAACTACATTTTTATTTTATTATCAATTAATAGATTTTGATGAGTAGTTGAAAAATGTTGATAAAACAAAAAAGGGAATCAAAATATTGACTCCCTTTTCCAATTATGTTAAATCTTTTTAAATTTCTTTTATTAGATATAAATATACAGCAAAATGATCACTATAACCATTTTTGTATATACCTCCTGCATGGGTTCGCTTGGGGTAGCCTTTATATCTTCCTTCCTGTTCTTTTAAGAAATCTTTGTCAAAAATTAATGTTTTATATAGTTTAAATGTTGTTTTATCATCTCCAAGCAAAGGATATGAAACTATCATCTGATCAAAAAGATTCCATTTGTCTCTATAGGCTAGCGAACCAATACCTTTTTGAAATAAAGGATAAGTAGCATTATATAATTCTCCCGGGCCGGTTTCTTTTTCTTCTTTTTTTGCTTTTAAATGGTTTGTTAAACTTTCATCATTAGGATCGTCATTAAGGTCACCCATAATAATAATTTTGGCATTTTCGTCTTCATTCATTATTGAGTCTGCTAAAGAACGAGTTAAGTCTGCGGCAGCGTTACGTAAAGGCTTACTTCGTTTTTCTCCTCCATAACGAGAAGGCCAGTGATTCACAATAAAATGCATCTTTTCTCCGGCTAAAATCCCCGATACTACCAACTGATCTCTGGTATAGAAATCGTCTATTTCTTCAATTTTTAATGTAGCCGACACACTATTTGTTACTTTAAAGATTGAAGGTTGATATAATAATGCAACATCAACTCCTCTACGATCTGGCGATTCGTAATGTACAATTTTGTAATTATAATTTTTAAGTGCAGGTGTATTTACTAAATCTTCAAGAACAATACGATTTTCAAGTTCAGAAACTCCAATTATTGCAGGTGCGGTTTTTGTTAAATCAGCACCGATTTGTACAATAACTTTTGACATGTTCTCTAGTTTTGATATATACTTTTTGCTATCCCATTTTTTTACACCTTCCGGGGTATATTCAAAATCATTTTTATCGGGAGTATCTAATGTGTCAAATAGATTCTCAAGATTATAGAATGCGATGGTGGCTACTTTATATTGTTTTTCTTGAGCACTTAAATTAAATACAGAAAACAAAAAAGAAAAAACCACTAAAAACCCTACCTTAATTATAAAAATATTCTGTTTCATAATATTGATTTATAAATTGTTGGTAATTGTATGAAAAATTTTCGGAAGTTAAAAACTAAGTGTGTATTTTTACGTTCCTTTCCTTAACCTGAATAATTAATGAGTTTTTCGTTATGAGAAGCCAAAACACAATAAATAAAGGGAAGCGCAGATTTTCGACTCGCAGGAATAGCCGTAGCTATTTTGAGAATCGGAAATTGAGCATTGCCTTTAGTTGCAGTAGTTTGGTTTCGGAATAGATAAATTCATGAATTAATCAGGTTAAAATTAAAGATTGTTTTTTAAGTTAAAAATTAGATAATATATTAATAATTTAAATATTAAATTAACCTAAACAAATGAGACATCTTGTATTATTTTTTGTTCTCTCTTTGTTTTTAGCTTTCTCATCCCTGGCTCAGACAGGTTCTGTTCAGGGGATAATAATTGATAGTAAAAGTGCTCAGCCTGTCGAAGGTGTATTTATTCAGGTAAATGGCACATCTATTGAAGCTTATACAGATAACAAAGGAGAATTTATTTTAGAAAATGTTCCTATTGGAACGGGAACATTAATTTTTACCGGCACTGATTATGAGCCTAAACAATTAGAGTTTGAGTTGAGTACGGAAGAAATTCTTAATATCGGATCAGTTGATCTGATTTATACTTATGGAAACATTTCAGATGATCTTCCTATGGTTGTGCTTGAAGAATCTGATTTAGAAGAAGAAAGCTCTCAGGCAATGAGTGGATTACTTCATTCTTCCGATGATGTTTTCTCACAAATTGCAGCTTATACTTTTGGAGCAGTGCGTTACAAGACTCGAGGCTACGATTCTGAAAATTCTGCAATATATTTCAATGGTATTGAAATGAATAATATTGAAACAGGAAGACCTAAATATTCTGACTGGGGTGGATTAAATGATGTTCTACGAAATAAAGAAATTTATTTTGGGCAAGATAATAACGACCTTTCATTGTCATATTTAGGTGGAGGAGCAAATTTACTTACACGACCTTCTGGTTACAGACCTGGAGTAAAAATTTCATATATGTCTAGGCTCTCAAATTATAGAAACCGTGTAATGGCTACGGCATCTACGGGCTTAATGGATAATAACTGGGCATTTACAATATCTGGTTCTCATCGTTGGGCCAATGAAGGATATGTTGATGGAACATTCTACGATGCGTCCGCATATTTTATTGCTGCCGAGAAAATAATTAACGAAAACCATACTGTTTCATTAACAGCATTTGCCACACCAAATAAACGGGGTAAACAAATAGCTTCAACACAAGAAGCATACGATTTAGCCGGATCAAATTATTACAATGCTAACTGGGGTTATCAGGATGGTGAAGTAAGAAATGCAAGGGTAGCTAACACAATGAAACCTTATATTATGCTTAATCATTTATGGACTATAAATGAAAAGATGGATCTTAATACTTCGGCTTCGTATTTTTTTGGAAGAGATGGAAATACAGCATTGAACTGGGGCGATGCTCCTGATCCTCGTCCTAATTATTATAGAAACCTGCCATATTATAATCGTAACGATGAATTCTATGAAGGTTGGATTCAACAACAAGTTGACTGGGATGGTATGTATCAAGCTAATAGCGATGAATATTACTTAGTAGAAGATTTGGATGGTATTGAAGGAAATGATTACTATGGAATTCGATCAAAATTTATGATCGAAGATCGAAGAATTGATCATTCACAGATTTCTGCAAATATGAAATTTAATTATGAATTTAACGAGGATCTTAACTTACTAGCTAATATAAACTACACAAATTATAAAGGAAGACATTTTAAAGAAGTAAGTGACTTGCTTGGTGGAGAGTTTTGGTTCGATATTGATAAGTTTGCCGAAGGAGATGTTGATAATCCTGATCAGTTACAAAGCGATTTAAATAATCCAAACAGAATTACTACTGTAGGTGATGTCTTTGGATATGATTATGATGCAAATATTAATCGTATTGGAGGTTTGGTTAAAGCGGATTACACTTTAGATAATAATTTAGATTTATACCTTGGAGCAGGTTTAATAAATACATCTTTTTACCGAACTGGTAATATGAGAGTAGGTAAATTTCCTGATGAATCCTATGGCGATTCTGAAAAACAAACCTATCTAAATTATAGTTTCAGTGGTGGTTTAACTTATAAAATCACTGGTCGACATATTGTTTATGCAAATGGTTCTTATTTAACTCGTGCTCCTTATTTTGATGATGCATATGTTTCACCGCGTACGAGAGATCATTTGATTGATGGCCTGACCGACGAAAAAATTATGAGTTTTGATGTAAACTACTTAGCAAGATTACCATATATTACTGGAAGATTTTCTGCATTCTATACTACCTTTAAAGATCAGGTTGATGTAATGAGTTTTTATCACGATGGTTATAAAAGTTTTGTTAACTATGCTATGAGCGGAATTGATAAAAAGCATTTTGGATTGGAGCTTGGGGTTGAAGGTAAAGTAACATCAACTATAACTGTTACCGGTGCAGCATCACTTGGTCAGTATACCTGGGATTCTCGCCCTAACGTGAGTATTACCAGAGATAACGATTCTGAATCGCTTGCAACCAACGAAACTGTTTATGTTAAAGATTATCGTGTAGATGGAACTCCTCAAACTGCTCTTTCTGTTGGTATAGGGTACAGAGCTCCTAAAAATTGGTGGATTAACATTGATGCAAATTATTTTGATAATACTTACCTGAGTTTTAATCCTGCACGACGAACAGCCGGGGCAGTTGAAGGTTTAGATTTAAATTCAGACCTTGTTGATGAGATTCTAAGTCAGGAAAGATTACCAAGCTCATATACCCTTAATTTGAAGGGCGGAAAATCATGGCGATTTGATAAATATTACCTAAGCCTTTTTGCTGTTGTAAATAATGTTTTGGATAATAAGGAAGTAATTACCGGTGGATATGAACAACTTCGTTTCGATTACGAAGATAAAGATGTAAATAAATATCCGGCTAATTATTTTTATATGTATGGCAGAACATATATGTTAATATTAACCTTAAGTTTTTAAATAGAAAAAATAAAAAATAATATATCATGAAAAAGTATAGTAGATTTTCAAGAATTATGACATTAATAGTTGCAATAGCTGCTATTATGTTTGCATGTGTCGATGATGATTTTGACACACCTCCAATATCTGAAATACCTGTAGGGGATGTTTATACTATTGAACAAATCAAAACCCTTTTTGTCGATAGTGCTGAGAATTTAAATACAGGAACAGGGAATGCATATTTATTTTCAAGGGATGCCTCTGTATATGCTACTGTTACAATGGACAACGAAACTGATAATAGTTATCGTACATTTTTTATTCAGGATGCAACAGGCGCAATAGCAATTTATCAGGATGTTTCAGGTGGAGCTTATATTGGTGATTCAGTTCGGATTTATCTTAAAGATTTGGTTGTAATGAAATATTCCGGATTATACCAAATAAATTCAAATACAGGAGCTGGAGTAAATGTTGATGATAATCTTATTAAACAAGGAACTAACAATAAAAGAACTCCGGAACTTGCTACAATTGACCAAATAAACAATAACAAAGAATATTATCAAGGGAGATTAATTGTTATTAATGATGTTCAATTTGTTGATACTGATACTTCAAAAACATATGCGAATCCAGCCGATTTAGAAACTGAAAACAGATTACTTCAGGATAGCACGGACAATCAAATTCTAGTAAGAACTAGTGGTTATGCAAATTTTGCGGGTGCTGCTGTTGCCAAAGGAAGCGGTTCAATAATTGCTATTGTTGGTCAGTATAATAACGACATGCAGCTTTACATAAGAAGGCTTAGCGAAGTAGAAATGGAAGATGTGAGATTTGACATAACATCAGGTGGTGGCGGTTCAGGAACTGGGACTTTCGATGATCCTTATGATGTTGAAGCAGGTATTAGTCATGACGGTGTAACTGAAGTGTGGGTTGAAGGTTATCTGGTTGGAGTTTATGAAACTGAAGATGCTTCGGGCCCTCTTGCTGATTTCGTTCCTTCATTTACTGCGCCTTTTTATACCAGTACAAACGTAATTATTGCAGATTCAGATAGTGAAACTGATATTTCTAATTGTATTGTAGTGCAAGTACCTTCTGGAGATATTCGTAATGCTGTAAACCTGGTTGATAATGGCAGTAACCTGGGGAAATTAATCAAGTTTAAAGGAGATAGAGAAACTTATTTTGACGAAGACGGATTAAAATCTGTTAATGGATACTGGTTAGATGGTTCAGGAATTAATCCTGAAGATCCTATTGATGTTGTTGTTATTGGAACATCAACAGTAGTTTCTTCTTTAAATGAAAATTTTACAGGCGTAGCCGTGGATATTGATTTTGATACGAATGGATGGCTTAATGCAAACACGCAAGGAGAACGATATTGGCAAGGAAAAGAATATGACGGGAATTATTATATTCAGACTACTGCTTATGGAGCTACTTCAGATAATATCGAAAATTGGGTAGTAACTCCGGGAGTAGAGTTAACAACACCAAAAAAATTGTCATTTGACACAAAAACAGGTTATTATCAACATGCAGGACTTACAGTTTATGTTTCCACTGATTTTGATGGTAATAATAGTAATTTATTAACATCTACTTGGACACAGATAAGCCCTACTATTGCAACAGGACCAAGTGATGGATATGGTAATTGGGTTAATTCTGGCGATGTTGATTTATCTTCATATTCAGGTACTATTTATGTATTGTTTAAATATATTGGCGATAACTCATCAAATACTACAACATTCCAATTAGATAATGTACAGATAGTTAATTTATAAGGAATAATAATAAAATTTAAAAACATCCGATGTATTTTTGCATCGGATGTTTTTTTATAAGTACAACGGGCATTCTTGCCCGTTGAAAAAACTACAACAAATCTATCATCAGGCAAGAATGCCTGATGTACATTCAGTACAACACACATTCCTGTGTGTTGAAAAAAGCATACTATAAAAAGTCCGGAAAAGAAATTTGGCAACTAATCAGCATGTTGATTTGTCCTGTAAGGACTATAGTATGGTAGATATTATGATTATTGACAAAGAGAGAGTCCTGTATGGACGATAGAAGCCTATCGCAGCTACGCAGCTTTAAAATTATTTGTTTAAAATTTTTTCCAAATCTTCGGGAGTATCAATTCCTATCGAATCAAAATTGGTTTTTGCAACTCTGATTTTGTAACCATTTTCAATCCATCGCAGTTGTTCTAACGATTCAGCTATTTCCAAGGGCGATTGTTCCAGCTTTGTTAATTCCTGTAAAGTTTTTGTTTTATAGGCGTACATTCCAATATGACGATAAAATTCGTATTTATTTAGCCATTCAGTTTTTTCTGTATTTCGGATAAATGGTATAGGCGAGCGGCTAAAACAGATGGCATTCATATTATTATCAAAAACTACTTTTGGTTTGTTTTCATCGAATATATCATCAGCTTTATCAATTTTCTTTACAAGTGTGGCAATCTCTGTTTTTTCATTATCAAAACAAGATTTAATTTCTTCTATTTGTTCCGGTTGAATAAAAGGTTCATCTCCCTGGATATTTATTACAACATCGAAATTTTCATTTCTTTCATTTTGAATTATATCAATGGCTTCGGCTAGCCTGTCTGTACCACTCTGATGATTTTCTGAAGTCATTACAACTTTGCCTCCAAAACGTTTGACCTCGTCTGCAATTTTTGTATTATCAGTGGCAACATAAACATATTCTAAAGCTTTTTTGGCTTGCTCGTAAACTCTTTCTATCATTGTTTTCCCGTTAATATTAGCTAAAGGTTTCCCGGGAAATCTTGTAGATGCATATCGCGAAGGAATAATACCAATAAATTTCATAAGTCTTTAATTAAAATCAGTATAAAAGTACAATTAAATCATTTAACTTTAAACTTTGAACATGAAACTTTAAACTAATGTTCTGCCTTAATGACAGCTGTGTATTCTTAAATATTGTTAAAAAAACACGATTACAAATTTAAAATTGTAATTTTGTCATATCTTAAAAAAAGTAAAATTTAAAACTGAATTTCAATGGATGTTCAGAAGATTAAACAACGATTTGGAATAATTGGTAATTCGCATGATTTAAACCGTGCAATTGATATTGCTGCACAGGTTGCACCAACAGATCTTTCGGTTTTAATTACAGGGGAAAGTGGAACGGGAAAGGAAGTATTTCCTCAAATTATTCACAATTTTAGCTCCAGAAAACACGGTAAATATATACCGGTAAACTGTGGGGCGATTCCTGATGGAACAATAGATTCAGAACTTTTCGGACACGAAAAAGGTTCGTTTACGGGTGCACACGATAGTCGTAAAGGGTATTTTGAAGTTGCAAACAACGGAACCATTTTTCTTGATGAGGTGGCTGAATTGCCTTTGGCTACCCAGGTTCGATTATTGCGTATATTAGAAACCGGAGAGTTCTTAAGAGTAGGTTCTTCAAAAAATCAAAAAACAGACGTTAGGGTAATTGCTGCCACAAACGTTGATTTGGTTAAAGCTATCGAAGAAAATAAATTCAGAGAAGATCTCTATTACAGGCTAAATACTGTGCCTATTAATATTTCTAGGCTTAAGGAACGTGAAGGAGATATTTATTTGCTTTTCAGGAAATTTGCAACAGACTTTGCCGAGCGATACAGAATGCCTCCTATAAGTTTAGGAGAGGAAGCTCGCAGGATATTAGATAATTATGAGTGGCCGGGAAATATCAGGCAGTTAAAAAATATTACAGAACAGCTTTCTGTTATTGAAGAACAACGAGTTATTACTGCTGATGTTTTAAAAAAATATTTACCTGATTATTATCCAAATAAATTGCCGGCAATCTATAAGAATGATCTTGTTGATGAAAAAACTTTTTCTACGGAACGCGAGATTTTATATAAGTTTTTATTTGATATGAAAGGCGATTTAAATAATCTTAAAAAACTTGTTCATGAAATTATTGATAAAGGAGCAAATATTGATGAATTAAAAACAGCAGATCAATTTATACAAAATATTAACCAGGCATCATCTTCAATAATTAATTCATCGAGTGCTCAACAACCTTCAGTTAATCAAATTGATGATTCTAATATTGAGGATACAGAAGAGTTTGTTGAGGAATCCCTTTCACTGGAAGAAAATGAAAGAGAATTAATTAAGAAAGCATTAGATAAGCATAATAGTAAAAGAAAATATGCTGCACAGGATTTAGGGATATCAGAAAGAACCCTTTACCGAAAAATTAAAGAATACGATATTGATTAAATTATGAAGAAATTATCACTATTATTAATAATATACTTATTTATAAATCAAGCTTGCACTATAAGTTATTCATTAACAGGAGCCTCCATTGCTCCTGATGTAAAAACATTTTCAGTACAGCATTTTGTTAATCGAGCACCTTTAGGCTTACCAAACCTGGAGCAGTATTTCACTGATGAGCTTAAAGATAAATTTAAATCACAAACAAGTCTTACTGTTGTTAATGATATGGGACATTTGAATTTCGAAGGCGAAATTACAAAGTATTTTACAAAACCACTGGCTATTACAGGAGATGAAATTGCGGCACAGAACAGGCTTACAATCACTGTTCATGTTAAATTCACTAACGAAATTCAACCGGAATATAATTTTGATACAGATTTTACACAATTTGCAGATTATGATAGTAATCAGGATTTATCATCTGTAGAACAGCAATTGGTTGAAGAGATTGTCGAGAAATTAATCGAAGATATTTTTAACAAATCAGTAGTTAACTGGTAAGTTTTTATGATCGAATCAGAAATTTTAAAATATATAGATACACCTGAATTGTTAAATCAATCAAGTATATATCAGTTAGGAAAATTGATAAACGATTATCCTTTTTTTCAGACTGCTCACGTATTATTTCTGAAAGCTTTGAAATCTCAAAATAATATTGATTTTGAGAAACAACTCTCTAAATCGTCAGTATATATTTCAGATAGGGATTTATTATTTAAATTTTTAAATAAAGAGCTTAAGCTTGTTGATAAAAAAGAAGAAATAGTTGAAATTGAAAAAAAATCCCCTGAATCTTCCCCAGATAAAAAGTTGTTAAAAAATAAAAATGTTAGACGTAGGATAAATGACAGTTTTGAAGGTCTGGGAGAAAATATTTCCAAAACGATTTCAAGCCAGTTAGAATTCTCGGTTATTAAAGAAGACGATAAATTAGAATTTCCGTCCGAAATATATTTTATAGAAGAAGAACGCGAAGGTAAAAACAATATCATTACTATTGATGCCGATCCTGATGATATTAAAAAGCTTAGAAAGAAGAAAGATATACTTCAGATAGATGAAGTTAAACCTGCCTGTTCCGCAGGCGGGAAAGAAAAGGAAACCATAGTTGAATCTTCAAATGTCAATAACGTAAATGAGCCTTTTGAATTAATTGAAACAGAAAAGATTCAAAAGAAAGATTCAAAAGAGAAACAAAATTCGAGTGAATATTTTGATATTTCAAATTATGCTGATGAAAATACTCTTGCGATGAATGATGATTTAATATCAAAATTTATTGAGAATAATCCTCGAATTAAGCCTAAGGAAACAGAAGATGAAAATCATGATATATCTGTGGATAGTATCAATGAAGATAATAATTTACTTTCCGAGACATTGATAAAGGTTTATATTAAACAAGGCTTGTTTGAAAAAGCAATTCAATCTTATAAGAAATTAAGTTTGAAATATCCGGAAAAAAGTATTTACTTTGCGGGTCAGATTAAAATAATAGAAGAACAAATAAATAAACAATAAAAGACTTTGATATGTACGCGTTAGTTTCAGTATTAATCATTATTGCGAGTATATTACTAACATTAATTGTGTTAGTTCAGAACTCAAAAGGAGGAGGATTAGTTGCCAATTTTTCATCATCTAATCAAGTAATGGGTGTTAGAAAAACTGCAGATTTTCTTGAGAAAGCAACTTGGACATTGGCTATAAGTTTACTAATTTTAAGCTTAGTTGCCACAATGACTATCCCTAGAGGTGTAACAGAACAAAGATCAAAAATAGAACAACAAGTTAATAACGCTGTTGATCTTACTCAAATGCCACAATTCCCAACATCAGTTCCTGAAACTGATGAAGGAAACTAAAGTTAGTTAAGAAATTTATAAAGTGTCAGTCTGTCATAAAGGCTGACACTTTTTTTATATAAGTTTCTTTGGCATAAATTGTGTTAATCTGGTAAACGTGAAATTAAAAATAAGTTTAACAATTTAAATATTTATAACAATGTCAGAATTTAAGTACAGACCGTTAAAAGATAGAGTTTTGGTTGAACCTCACAAAGCTGAAGAAAAAACTGTTAGTGGAATTATTATTCCGGATTCAGCTCAGGAAAAACCCCAGAAAGGAACTGTTATTGCAGTTGGCGAAGGGAAAAAAGATGAGCCTATGTCATTAAAAAGTGGTGACGTGGTTATCTATGGCAAATATGGTGGAACCGAAATCCAGATTGATGGTAAAGATTACCTAATCATGCGTGAAGATGACATTTTATTAGTAGAATAATTAATTAACAAAAATCATTAAAAAATAAAAAACATGGCAGCTAGAGAATTAAAATTTGATATTGACGCCAGAGATCAACTTAAAAAAGGAATTGATCAATTAGCAAGCGCTGTAAAAATTACATTGGGTCCTAAGGGGCGTAATGTAGTTATTGAGAAAAAATTTGGTGCACCTCAAATAACAAAAGATGGTGTTACAGTGGCAAAAGAAATCGAATTAAAAGATAAGTTCGAAAATTTAGGTGCTCAAATGGTAAAAGAAGTAGCATCAAAAACTAACGATGATGCCGGTGATGGTACTACTACTGCAACTGTATTGGCACAGTCAATTATTAATGTAGGTATTAAAAATGTTACTGCCGGAGCAAATCCTATGGATTTAAAACGTGGTATCGATAAAGCTGTAGCTAAAGTTGTTGAGAGCCTTAAAAAGCAATCTCACGATGTTGGTGAATCAAACGATAAAATTGAGCAAATAGCTGCAGTTTCTTCAAACAACGATTCTGCTATTGGTAAATTAATTGCAAACGCAATGCAAGCAGCAGGCAGAGAAGGTGTTATAACTGTGGAAGAAGCAAAAGGTACTGAAGATGAGCTAAAAACTGTTGAAGGTATGCAATTCGACCGTGGATATATTTCTCCGTACTTTGTAACTGATACAGATAAAATGGAAGCTGTAATGGAGCATCCATATATACTTCTTACCGATAAGAAGGTTTCTACAATGAAAGATCTTATGCCAATTCTTGAGTCAGCAGTTCAAGAAGGAAAACCTTTAATGATTATCGCTGAAGATATGGAAGGCGAAGCTTTAGCTACATTAGTAGTTAACAAAATCCGCGGATCATTAAAAGTTGCAGCTGTAAAAGCTCCAGGTTTTGGCGACAGGAGAAAAGAAATGCTGGAAGATATCGCTATATTAACCGGTGGTACGGTTATAACTGAAGATAAAGGTTTAACACTTGAAGGTGCTACTCTTGATATGTTAGGTACATGTGGGAAAATAACTATCGATAAAGAAAATACTACAATTATTAATGGTGATGGAGCAAAAGAAAATATCGATGCTCGTGTAAATCAAATTAAATCACAAATCGAATCTTCAACTTCTGATTACGATAAGGAAAAATTACAGGAACGTTTGGCTAAATTATCCGGTGGTGTTGCTGTTATTTATGTTGGTGCTGCCAGCGAAGTTGAGTTAAAAGAAAAGAAAGATCGTGTTGATGATGCATTAAGTGCAACTCGTGCTGCTGTTGAAGAAGGTATTATTCCTGGTGGTGGTGTTGGTTATATCAGAGCTATTGAAGACCTGGAAGGACTTAAAGGTGATAACGAAGACGAAACTACTGGTATAGAGATAATTAAAAGAGCCATAGAAGAGCCTTTGCGTCAGATAGTTGAGAATGCAGGTATTGAAGGTTCTGTAATTGCTCAAAAAGTAAAAGAAGGCAAAGCTGATTACGGTTACAATGCTCATACAAATCAGTATGAAAATTTATACGAATCAGGAGTTATTGATCCTACAAAGGTTGCCCGTGTTGCTCTGGAAAATGCAGCTTCTATTGCTGGAATGTTCTTAACAACCGAATGTGTAATTATTGAGGAAGAAGAAGAAATGCCTCCAATGCCGGCTGGCGGAATGGGTGGCGGAATGCCTGGTATGATGTAAAATCAATCATTAAATTAGTATAATTTCATGCCCTTTGTTGCTTTATGCACAAGGGGCTTTTTCTTTTTGGATTTGAATATCGAACACCGATTAACGATTTAAGAATTTCGAAGTATAAATATTCTATATACATATAACATAGATACACTGAATAGTTATCATAAATCAAATTTAATTTTTAATTTTGATGATTATCAAGCAATATATACCACATTTGGTATGTTTGTAAAAGTAGAATAGGAAAACCTAAAATAAAATGAAAAAACAAAAATATCTTTTAATAATAGCAATTGTATTATTAGTAAATCTTCAGGCAAGTGCAGGCTGGATAATTACGCAGCGCAGTTACGATTCCGACGAAGGTGTTGAAACAGCACTTATTGAAACGGTTTATCTTCAGAGCAATATTATGAAAGTAGTTCAAACAGATATGGTAACTATGTTTGATCTGAATAATAAAACAATAACATTAATGAGTCCTGTTAAAAAAGTATATTGGACAGGAAATATTGCTAATTATAAAGAGGAAATCAAAGGAGCAATGAGATCGGCAATGGAGGAACAATTGAAAAATGCTCGGGAAGAACAAAAAGAAATGATTCGTAAAATGTATCAGGGAATGATAGAAAGTATTGACGATCCTTCAAAGTTCGCTGGTGAAGAACCGGAAGAATACGATTTACAAATCGAAAAAACAGCTGAAAAAGAGCGATTGGCCGGACGTGTTGCTGTTAAATATCAGGTATTAGTAAATGGATCTTTAAAAGAGGAAGCCTGGCTTTCAGAATCAAATAGAGCACATAATGAGTTTGATATAAGTAAATTTTATAACATATTTGGTGAGTTTACAAGTCAGGCCGGGACTAGTGCTTTTTATCAAAATAATGAAAAATATATTGACTTTGCAAAAAAGGGGTTTCCTCTAAAATCGATTAATTATTATGGAGGTTATGAATCAATAAGTGAGGTTACAAGTTTAGAAAAAGAAAATATTGATGCATCAGAATTTATTCCACCTGCTGATTATACAAAGGCAAGTTTAGTTGAAGTAGGTTTAAATGAACAGGAATAAAATATTTAATATCATTCCGGCCTTAGAGCCGGAATCTTTGTTAACACATATTTAAAATTCCAAATCCATTTTTTATCCACGATAATATTAAAAGATAAAACTATTAAAAATTGTAGTTTATATTTTGATTTCAATGTTAATGTTTTCATATACGTGTGCACCTAAAGATATAGTTAACAATTATATTATGCCACTTATGCCTATGTGCATGCTATAGTCGGAGAGTATATTAATGCCTTTTTGGCTTATATCATAAATTTAATATTAAATTCTCAAAAATTATTGCGATTAATTAAACAGAGTATGTTACTTTGTGTTGATTTGGATTTGTAAAAACGAAAAGTAGGAATAGTAATGAATCATGTGGAAAAAATAAAATCAGAACTCGAAAAAAGAGTGTTGGTACTTGACGGTGCAATGGGAACTATGATCCAACGTCATAAATTGAAGGAAGAAGATTATCGGGGTATACGTTTTAAAGACTTTGATTATGAGGTAAAAGGGAATAATGATTTATTGTCATTGACAAATCCTAAACTTATTGAAAATATTCACAAGGAATATCTTGAAGCCGGAGCAGATTTGATTGAGACCAATACCTTTAATGCAAATAAAATTTCATTGGCTGATTACCACATGGAAAGTCTTGCGTATGAAATAAATTTAGAGTCTGCAAAAATAGCTAAAAAAGCAGTATTAGCATTTACAGAGCAAAACCCTGAAAAGGCTAAATTTGTTGTTGGCTCAATGGGTCCTACAAATCGTACCACATCAATGTCGCCGGATGTTAATGACCCAGGATTTCGTGCGGTTACTTTCGACGATATGAAAGAAGCTTACTATGAGCAGGCTGAAGGGTTGCTTGATGGTGGTGCTGACGCACTTATGATAGAAACTATTTTTGATACATTAAATGCAAAAGCTGCATTGTTTGCTATTGAAGAATTATTTGAGAATAAGGGAGTAAAACTGCCTGTAATGGTTTCCGGAACTCTTACAGATGCTAGTGGAAGAACCCTTTCAGGGCAAACATTAGAAGCCTTTTACAATTCAGTATCACATATTGATTTATTAAGTGTGGGATTAAATTGTGCTTTTGGAGCCGAACAATTAAGACAATATATAGAAGAGTTATCGAAGATTTCAAAATTTCATGTAAGTGCACACCCAAATGCAGGCTTGCCAAATCAGTTTGGTGAATATGACGAATCGGCTGAAGAAATGGGTGCTATTATTGAAGATTATTTAAAAAATGGTTTTGTAAATATTATTGGTGGATGTTGTGGTACTAACCCGACACATATTAAAGTAATTGCTGAAATTGCCGAGAAATATCCTCCACGAAAAATACCACAAATAGAAACACTAACTCGTTTAAGTGGGCTGGAACCTTTAACCTTTTCCAAAGAAAGTAACTTTGTTAATGTTGGAGAGAGGACAAATGTAGCAGGCTCGCGAAAATTCTTACGATTAATAAAAGAAGAAAAATTTGATGAGGCATTATCAGTAGCTAGAAATCAGGTAGAAAACGGCGCGCAGGTAATTGATATTTGTATGGATGAGGCTATGTTAGACTCACAAGCTTCCATGACTAAATTCTTGAATTTGGTAGCTTCTGAACCGGATATATCTAAATTGCCTATCATGATTGACTCTTCCAGATGGAGTGTAATCGAAGCCGGGCTTAAATGTGTGCAAGGAAAATCTGTAGTAAATTCTATTAGTTTAAAAGAAGGAGAAGAAGCATTTATTCGTTATGCTAAACTTATTCATAGGTATGGAGCAGCAACTGTTGTGATGTTGTTTGATGAAAAAGGACAAGCAGACACTTATGAACGCAAAATTGAAATAGCCGAAAAATCATATAAAATCCTTACCGAAAAAGTAAATTTCTCTCCTGAAGATATAATATTTGATCCTAATGTATTAGCTGTAGCTACAGGAATTGAAGAACATAATAATTATGCGGTAAATTATATAAAAGCAACAAAATGGATAAAAGAAAATTTGCCACATGCTAAAGTAAGTGGCGGTGTAAGTAATTTATCATTTTCATTTAGAGGGAATAATACGGTACGTGAAGCAATGCATTCGGCTTTTCTATATCATGCTATTAATGCAGGAATGGATATGGGTATTGTAAATCCGGGTATGCTTGAGGTATATGATGATATTCCAAAAGATTTGCTTCAGTTGGTTGAAGATGTGGTTCTTAATAAAAGAAAAGACGCAACTGAACGCTTAATTGCATTTGCTGAAAAAATAATTGACTCAGATAAAAAAGAAGAGAAGAAAGATGAGTGGAGAGAAAAGTCTGTCCAGGAGCGATTAACTCATGCTATGGTAAAAGGGATTACAGATTTTATTGAGGAAGATGCAGAGGAAGCAAGAAAACATTACGATCAATCACTTACAGTTATTGAAGAACCATTAATGGATGGGATGAATATTGTAGGAAATTTATTTGGATCAGGAAAAATGTTTCTTCCTCAGGTTGTGAAAAGTGCGCGGGTAATGAAAAAAGCTGTAGCATATTTATTGCCTTATATCGAAGAGGAAAAAAGACTGTCGGGTAATACAAGCTCAGCAGGTAAAATATTATTAGCTACCGTAAAAGGAGATGTTCACGATATAGGTAAAAATATAGTTGGTGTTGTATTAGCTTGTAACAATTACGAAATAATTGATTTAGGCGTTATGGTGCCTGCCGAAAAAATAATTGATGCTGCAATAAAAGAGAATGTTGATATAATTGGATTAAGCGGATTAATTACTCCATCATTAGAAGAAATGGTTCATGTTGCTGAAGAAATGCAACGAAGAAATGTAAAAACACCATTGCTTGTTGGAGGAGCAACAACATCAAAAATACATACAGCAGTAAAAATCACTCCTGCTGTTGAAGTTCCTGCTATTCATGTTAAGGATGCATCAAAAAGTGTTGGTGTTGTAAGGAGTTTATTATCTACTACTTTAAAACAGGATTTTTTAAAAGGAATTATTGAAGAATATCGTGTATTAAGAGAGCAAAATTTGGCTAAGAAATCGGGAAAAACTCATATTGATCTTGAGCAAGCCAGAAAAAATAAAGTTAATATCGATTGGAATAGATCGCTTATCTTTAAACCAACATCTATAGGAAATACAATATTAACTGCATATCCTTTAAAGGAAATTGCAAAATATATCGATTGGACATTTTTTTTCCATGCCTGGGAAATAAATGGTAAATACCCAAAGATTTTTGATGATCCTGTAAAAGGAGAAGAGGCAAAAAAATTATATGATGATGCCCAAAAAATGTTAAAACAAATCATTGATAATAAAATGTTAACTGCTAATGCAGTATTTGGTTTGTATCCGGCTAATGCTGTGGGTGATGATATTGAGATTTATAGTGATGAGAAAAGAGAAAAAGCAATTAAAGTGCTTCATCATTTACGAAATCAACAAATTAAAGAAGAAGGCGAATTTAATGCTTGCCTTTCAGATTTTATTGCACCAAAGGATAGTGGAATTAATGATTACATTGGAGCATTTGCAGTTACCTGCGGATTAGGTATAGAAGAACATGTTCGTAAGTTCGAGGAAAATAATGATGATTACAGTGCTATAATGATTAAAATTTTAGCAGACAGGTTAGCTGAGGCTTTTGCTGAATTACTACATAAAAAAGTAAGAAAAGATCATTGGGCATATTCTCCAAATGAGAATTTAGGTGTAACAGAACTTATTCGCGAAAAATACAGAGGTATCAGGCCGGCGCCAGGCTATCCTGCGTGTCCTGATCATACCGAAAAACAAATTATTTTCGATTTGTTGGATGCGGAAAAAGGTGCACAAATAAAATTAACAGAAAGCTTTATGATGTATCCGGGAGCATCTGTTAGCGGATTATATTTTGCTCACCCGGAATCAAAATATTTCAACGTACAAAAAATCAGCAAAGATCAAATGGAAGATTATGCTAATCGGAAAAATATGACTGTTGAAGAAGTGGAAAAATGGCTGGCTTCCAATCTGAATTATTAGTTTAAAAGGAATGAAAAAACTTAGAGAATTATTTGAGGACAAGAATAAATTTTTGATTGGAGCAGAATTAGTTACTACAAGAGGAATTTTACAACAAGAAAATAGTAAGAAAATCTTAACATATACCGAAGATTTAATTGCTGATGAAAGGATTGATTGGTTTTCCGTAACCGAAAATGCGGGTGGTAATATTATGTCTGCTCCCGATGGTTTAGGAAAGATAATTCAACAAAAAAATAAAAACACCATAATCCATATTACCTGCAAAGACATGAATCGCAATGCATTGGAGAGTATTGCATGGAAATATGCCGATGATGGCTTTGAAAATTTACTCGCACTTTCAGGAGATTATCCTATTGATGGTTATGAAGGAGTAGCTCAACCGGTATTTGATTTAGATTCTGTTAGTTTGCTTCAAATGCTTTCTGACATGAATAAGGGACTTAGAGTAAATGGACGAAAGCCAAATTCATACATTGACCTTGATAAAACCAATTTCTTTTTAGGATGTGCAGTTTCTCCGTTTAAAACAACGGAAGCTGAGCAAATAATGCAATACGAGAAATTGAAACTGAAAATTAAAGCTGGAGCAAAATACATAATCCCTCAGTTAGGTTATGATATTAGAAAATCTCATGAATTAATTACCTGGTTGCGTGCAAATAATTTATCAATACCCGTAATAGGAAACATATACAAATTGACCGGAGGAGTAGCAAATTTATTTAATAAATGTTTGATTCCGGGTTGTAAAATTTCCGATGAGTTTTTGGAACGCATAAATAAAGAAAAAAAATCTCCCGATAAGGGAAAAAAATATTTTATTGATTTAGCAGCAAAACAATATGTGGCATTTAAGCAAATGGGCTATAAGGGAGTATATATTGGAGGAACTGACAAATACGAAGATTTTGCTGCCATACTTGAAAAAGCCGAAGAATTTAAGAATTCGGATTGGCATGATTTTGTTCCGGAATTAACGAATCCTGCACCCAATGAATTTTATTTATATTCTCAAGATCCCAAAACAAAACTGTCAGATGTTAAGAATGTAAATACTCAAATTACTCAATATAAGAAATCAAATTATTCGAAACATGTAAATTTGGCTTATCGATTTAATCGTTTAGTTCATACATTGCTCTTTAATCAAAAATCTCCCGGGTTTAAAATTAGCATAGCAAAATATAAGCTTCTTGAAAAAAAATCTTTTAATGGATTAAAGCGAGTTTTATATTTTAACGAAAGAATGATTAAAGCGGCACTATTTAATTGTAAGGAATGTGGCGATTGTTCTTTGCCGGATATTACATATTTGTGCCCTCAGTCGCAATGTGCCAAAAATCAAAGAAACGGACCTTGTGGAGGTAGCACGAACGACAAATGTGAGTTGTCTGAGAGAAACAAGGACTGTATTTGGGTTAAAGCATATTCTCGAAATAAGTACTTTAATGGAAAAGAATCAGAACTTTTACCCCAAAAACCTGTTTTAATAAATAATAAACTTAATGGAACATCCGGATGGGCAAATTACTATTTGGGACGAGACCATAATGCATAAACTTGCCTGTTGTAAGCAGGAACTAATAAACAAACAAAACAAAGATTAAATATTCAGTTAACCCAACAGCTAAGTGTGAAACAACGAATAAACAAATAGCCAAATAAACGAATAAACATTTTTTAAACAGATGAAAGTTACAGACATAATTAAAAATGCCAAAAAGCCCTTATTCACTTTTGAATTATTACCTCCGTTAAAAGGGCATAATATTGATACTATATATAATGCAATTGATCCTTTGATTGAGTTTGACCCGGCTTATATAAATATAACCTATCATAGCCATGATGTTGTTTATAAAGAACGAAATGACGGATTGCTTGAAAAAAAGGTTATTCGTAAACGTACCGGAACAGTTGCTTTGTCAGCAGCTATTAAAAATAAGTATAAAATAACTGTGGTTACACATCTTATTTGTGCGGGTTTAACAAAAGAAGAAACAGAAGATATTTTAATAGACCTTAATTTTCTTGGTATCCACAATTTATTAGTTCTAAGGGGAGATCCTCCTAAATCCAAACGATTATTTATTGCTGAAAAAGGAGGACATGCTCATTCTGTTGATATGGTTAGGCAGGTCGTGGATTTAAATAATGGAAAATATCTTGATGAAGAATTGGAAAATGCCAAATCATCTGATTTTTGTATCGGTGTTGCAGGTTATCCCGAGAAACATTGTGAAGCACCAAATATGGAACATGATTTAAATTTTTTGAAAGAAAAAGTTGATGCAGGTGCTGAGTACATTGTAACTCAAATGTTTTTTGACAATCGAAAATATTTTGATTTTGTTGATAAATGTAGAGCAAAAGGCATAACAGTACCTATTGTGCCGGGAATCAAACCTGTTAGCTCTTTAAAAGATATTGATTTATTACCTCAAATATTTAGAATTGATATTCCCGAAGAATTAGTAAGAGAAATTAAAAAATGTAAAACCAATGCAGAAGTTAGGGAATTAGGAGTTGAGTGGACTACAAAACAGTCGCAGGAATTAATAAAACATGGTGTTCCCGGAATTCATTATTATACACTTGGACAATCGGACAATATTAAGAAAATAGCAAAAGCTGTTTTTTAACTATTGCATTTATTTGTTATATTATATTATTTCTTGTCTTATTGTAACAAGTGTATTTGATAATAGATGATTTCCGAAAAGACTTGTCTTACTGCTTCAGCTGGGGTCTTCCTATAACTGTATTCTTCCTTAAGAGGAAAATTTTCAAAGTGTCCAAACTTACGTATATTTATATATTTATAACTTTTAAAAATAGCAAAACTACATTCGCCGAAGCTTAGAATAAATTTATTTGTATCTTCATCAAAAACATATAACCGAATTTTTATATTCACTGAACTACCATATTGCGTTATATAAACATCAAATTCAAGTTGATCATAAAAACTAATAGTCATATAATATTTCTGATCATTAAGTGCAAATAAATCATTTGGAAATTTGCCAGTATGCGTAATTTTTATAGTATCTTCATTTTGTTTATTATATTCGATTATAACTTCTTCAATTGATTTAAAAATATCTTTACATAAAGGTATCCATTCTTTGTTAAATTCATACTGTTCTTCTTTTTCTTGAATTTTTCTCTTTTCTAATTGAATAATAACACTATCAAAATCTGAAATCTCTTTACTTGCCCATCGGTTAATTTTATTTGCTTCATTTTTAATTTTAATTTTCTCGTCAAACGAAATAGTATCATTACTTATTACACTATCTATAAAGAATTCTAACTCTTTAGCTTTCTTGTTATAAGAATCAGTAATTCGTTTTTCAGACAACTTACTTGATTGCGTTGTTCCAATCCAACTAAACAACATACCAACGAATATAATACTACCACTAAAAATCTTAATGACTTTTTTCTTAGCCATTGAAAGCAAAATGGTCCCAAAGATTATAATTATTGCCCCAATGAAATAATAAACGTGTTCCATTTTTATTAAATTTATTTGCTACTTATAAAAGTAATAAAAAATCTTATGGAAGCAGTACGAAACTGTTTCTATTTTTGCGTTGAGGTATTCGCTTTAAACAAGTAACATTAAAGAATAATTTAATAAAACATTCTCTTAAAATCTTTTTACGTCATGATTTCAGTTGTAGGTGATACGAATTATTAATTATCTTTGCACATCTGAATAGATATTGTTAGGGATTGTAAAATAGTAGAAGATAATATATAAATCTTTATGGATAACATAAGAAATTTTTGTATCATAGCTCATATTGATCATGGCAAGAGCACGTTGGCCGACAGACTGTTACAAGCGACTGGCTCAATTTCTGATCGCGATTACCAGGATCAGTTACTGGACGACATGGATTTGGAGAGAGAACGTGGAATCACGATTAAAAGCCATGCCATTCAGATGGATTATAAGCAGGAAGGCAAAGATTATGTGTTGAATCTGATTGATACTCCCGGGCATGTTGATTTTTCTTATGAAGTCTCACGATCTATTGCTGCATGCGAAGGTGCCCTTTTAATTGTTGATGCAACTCAGGGAGTGCAGGCACAAACAATTTCCAATGTATTTTTAGCTATGGAGAACGATCTGAAGATTATTCCGGTTTTAAATAAAATGGATCTGGATGCAGCTATGCCTGATGAAGTGAAAGATCAGATTGAGGAATTAATAGGTTGTGATAGAGGTGATATCATTGGAGCAAGTGGGAAGACCGGCTTAGGTGTTGAGCAGATTTTAGAAGCTGTTGTAAATAAAATACCTGCTCCCCAGGGAGATCCAAACGCACCATTACAGGCACTTATTTTTGATTCGGTTTTTAATCAATATCGTGGTATCGAATCATATTTTAAAATTCAGAACGGAACAATCCAAAAAGGCGATTTGGTAAAATTTGTTGCAACCGGGAAAGAATATTATGCTGATGAAATAGGAATGCTGAAATTTAAGCAGGAACCCAGAAAAGAATTAAGGGCAGGTGATGTTGGTTACATTATTTCCGGTATAAAAACTGCAAAAGAAGTTAAAGTGGGTGATACTTTAACAAGCAAAGAAAGACCATGTGAAGAAGCAATTAAAGGTTTCGAAAATGTAAAACCAATGGTGTTTGCAGGTATTTATCCTATTGATGCTGATGATTATGAAGATCTTCGCGAATCAATGGAAAAGCTTCAGCTAAATGATGCCTCACTTACATTTGAGCCTGAGTCTTCAGCAGCTTTAGGATTTGGTTTTCGTTGTGGGTTCCTTGGATTATTACATATGGAAATTATTCAGGAACGCCTTGATCGGGAGTTTGATATGGACGTTATTACAACGGTTCCTAATGTTTCTTACAAAGCCTATACTACTAAAGGCGCAGTTTTGGATGTTCATAATCCGTCAGGATTACCCGATGTAACACAATTAGATTATATTGAAGAACCGTATATCAGGGCGCAGATCATATCTCAATCTGAATATGTTGGGCAGATAATGAAGCTGTGTATTGATAGGCGTGGAATGCTTAAAAATCAGACTTACCTGCCGAACGATCGTGTTGAGGTTTCTTTTGAAATGCCTCTGGCAGAAATTGTTTTTGGTTTTTACGATAAGTTAAAAAGTATTTCCCGTGGGTATGCATCATTTGATTATCATCTGACAGGATATGAAAAGGCTAATCTTGCCAGATTAGATATATTATTAAACAGTGAAATGGTAGATGCTTTATCTACTCTGATTCATAAAGATAATGCCTATAATTTTGGTCGCCGAATGTGCGAAAAACTCAAAGAATTAATTCCCCGCCAGCAATTCGATATTGCCATTCAGGCAGCAATCGGAGCAAAAATTATTGCCCGCGAAACAGTAAAAGCTGTTCGAAAAGATGTTACTGCAAAATGTTATGGAGGTGATATAACACGTAAAAGGAAACTACTTGAAAAGCAAAAGAAAGGTAAAAAACGAATGCGTCAGGTTGGTAATGTAGAAGTGCCACAGCAAGCATTCCTCGCAGTTTTGAAATTGGATTAAAGTAAAAACTTTGAATTTCGTGTAATTTTGTGTTTTAGTGCTTTCGTGGCAAAAAAAGCAAATAGCCACTAATACACAAAAACACTAAAACTCACAAAAAATAAGAAATCAAAAATGGAATATTTAATATTTTAACTTCATTATTCGGGAGTAGATGTTCATTATTTTTTATTCTAACTTTGTTCCTATGTCTTTAGAAAATCAAAAATATCGAAATCAGCAAATTAAAAAAGCTTCCTGGGTTGGTATAATAGGGAATACTATTTTAGCTATTTTAAAAATCGTAATTGGATTTACCTCTGGTAGCTTTGCTGTTATTGGCGATGGAATCGATACTGCAACTGATATTGTCACCTACTTTATAACTCTGGTTGCTGCACGAATAATGAATAAACCTCCAAATTATAAATATCCGTATGGTTATAACAGGGCAGAGGCTGTAGCAACAAAAGTACTAAGTTTTGTAATCTTTTTTGCGGGAGCTCAATTATTCTTTTCTACTTTGCTAAAATTAATACAAAATGAACCTCACGAATTACCAACATTATTTGCTATTTATGTAACCATTTTTTCTGTTTTTTCTAAAGCAGGTTTGGCATTTTATCAATTCAAAGTTGGCAGACAGATTGAAAGTAAAATGCTAATTGCCAATGCTAAAAATATGCGAAATGATATTGTGCTTTCTGCTACTGTTTTAACGGGCTTGGTTTTTACTCATATTTTACATTTGCCAATTTTAGATTTAATTGCCGCAATGGCTGTAAGTATATGGATTATGAAGGTTGCTTTTGGGATATTTATGGAAACAAGCCGTGAATTAATGGATGGTGTTGATAATCCTGAAATATATTATAAAATTTTTGATGCGGTGGAAGAAGTTGGAGCTGCTAATCCGCATAGGGTTAGAATAAGGAAACATTCGAATTTATATACAATAGGCTTGGATATTGAAGTTGATGGAAATATGACCATTGAAGAAGGTCATGTGATTGCAAAAAAGGTTGAAAATAATATTAAAAAACAAATTGAAAATGTGTATGATGTAATGGTGCATGTAGAACCCAGCGGAAATATTGAAAAAGAAAAATACGGATTGTCCAGGAAGAAGATGGATCGCGAGAGTAAAAAAAATAAAAATGCAAAATAAATATCAAAAACCCACAGGCTCATACATAAGTTTTATGAGCAACAAAGTAAAAACTTATGGTGGCATAAACTTAGCACAAGGAATCCCGGGATTTAACCCGCCCAAAGAACTTACAGATATTTTAAGCGAAATTGCCGGTAATAATTTACATCAGTATGCACCGGGAAACGGGAATAATGATTTGCTTGATTTGCTTCACAAAAAATATCAAAACGAATATCCCTGCCTTGCCGACCTATCTGCCGACAGGCAAGATAGGCAGGCTTTTTCAAAAGATGATTTTTTAATTCTTCAGGGAGCGACCGAAGCCTTATCTTTGTTATATATCTATTTTAATAAAATTATTCCAAAGCCTTTTTCAGCTCTTGCTTTTGATCCTGTGTATGAAAGCTATAAATATCTTCCTGAAATATTTAATACTGATTTTATTCCTTTTTCATTTGAACAGGATGCTTCAATTGATTTTATGAAACTGGAAAAGACCTGTGTTGAAGATAATGTAAAAGTCATTTTTCTCGGTTCTCCTGGAAATCCGTTTGGAAAAATCTGGACAAAAGCGGAAATGAATTCTTTATTAGATATGAGCAAAAAGCTGGATATTTTTATCGTTCTGGATGCGGTTTATAAAGAACTGTATTTTGACGAAAAACCATATATTCCTTTAGATCAGTTTAATTCAAATTTATTTTATACCAATAGTTTTTCAAAGATATTTTCAATTACAGGATGGCGTATAGGATATCTAATTGCTCACAAAGAGCACATGCAAAAGATTAAATCCATTCACGATTATACGGGATTGTGTGCTTCATCCATTTTACAGCAGGCTATTGTTGAATATTTGAAAATTTTTGATTTTGGGAAGGACTATATTTTAAATCTTCGGAACCGATTAAAAGAATCGTATAATCATTTATCCGGCGAATTAGAAAAATTAGGATTTGAAATTCCCGAAACAAAAGGAGGATATTTTGTCTGGGCAAAATTGCCTGAAAAATATTCTGATGGCTTTAAGTTTACCATTGATTTATACGATGAACAAAAAGTAGCTGTAATTCCCGGCGAGCATTTTTCAGATAAAACTAAAAACTATATTCGTTTTAATATTGCTCGTGAAAAAGAAGAAGTAGACGAAGGTATTAAAAAAATAAAAGAGTTTTTTTAGCAATCCCTTTTGTTTTTATATATATTTTTGCATCTTTAAAATTAATATTAAACCCTAATAAATTTTAAAAATGAAAAAGATTAATTACTTAATTTTAATTTTTTCTGCATTTATTTTTGCTTGTGGAAGTAATGGTGGAAATAAGATACAGCAGGAAGATAACGAAACAAATTTTGAAAAGAAACAGACAGTTTGTATATGGAATGGTGTTCCTGTTCGTGAAACACCAACTAAAGATGGAAAGTGGGTTTCTTCTATAAGTTTGGGTGAGACGGTAACTTTTTTAGGAGGAATAGCTATTGATAGCTTAGATAAAAATAGAGAATATCTTCATGTTGAGTTGTCTGACGGGAAAGTAGCTTGGGCTAATAGTTACGGCCTTATTATAGATAGTAAAATAGCGGTATTAAAAGAAGAAGCTCCAATCTACAAAAGACCTGATTTGTTAACTATAACAGAAAAACGATTTAGTAAAATGGATGTATTAGCTATTGAAGAAACAAAAGAGGAGTGGATAAAGGTAGTTGGAGAAAAGAAAAAACTAAAGGGCTGGATAAAAAGCAATACTGTTATAGAAAGCAAAGAAGATATTGCTTTATCTATAATGGTATCTAAAGAGTTGAAAGAAAAGAACGGAGATTTAAAAATTGATGATATTGACGAATTTATTGAAAAATCACCATATCAAAATTCTATATTTATTAGTTATTTAAAGGAAATATTGGCAGAAAGTAAAGTTGTAGATGAAGTATTACCTGATGAGACTGTAGAAACGGATAGTATAAGTGAAACAATAGAATAAATAAATGATTGAGAATAGTAATCCCGAATATTTTTTTATTCGGGATTCTTTTTGTGAATATTTTTGAATTTCTTTGCGTCTTTGCGGTTAAGAAACAATTATAGCATGTAGCCAGCTATTTGCAGCTTATCCCAAATCCCGCCTCTTCCAAATTATTCCAATAATCCGGATAGCTCTTTGTTACAACTTCAGGATTTTTAATCTCCATGTTTTTAGTAATAATAGATAATGGTGCAAAAGCCAGAGCCATTCTGTGATCTTCGTATGTTTCCACAAAATGATTTTCAGGAACTTTAATATTTTCATTTCCATCCCAGAAAATACTGTTGTTTGATTCTGTTTTAATGTGAATTCCTAGTTTTTCAAATTCAATAACCAATGCTTTTATTCGATCAGTTTCTTTAATTGAAAGATTATCTAATCCTGTTAACTTAAAAGGTGTTTTTTTTGCAATTAAAGTAGCTGTTAATGTTTGAGCCAGATCAGGGCAATCAGTAAAATCATATTCAAAAAACTTACAAGTAATTGGAATATTTTTAATTCGCAAACCAAAGTTGGTAAATGCCGAATCAACTCCAAGAGTTTTGTATAAGTCTGTTAAAACAGAATCTCCCTGTAAGCTGTTTCGTTTTAAGCCGGTTAATTCAATCATGGCATTTTCAGATAAAGAAACAATTTCAAACCAATACGATGCCGACGACCAATCTGCTTCTATAATTATTTCTTCCGGCTTGTATTCTCCTTTTTTAACATAGATTTTATCACTATTCCATTCAATATCAATTCCAAACTTTTGCATTAATTTTATGGTCATCCATATATAATCTTTCGAAAGGATTTTATCTTTTATTGTCAATGTGAAATCTGCATTTAAATACGGAGCAATCATTAGTAAAGCACTAATGTACTGACTACTTATATTTCCTTTTACATTTACAGGTTTAGCGGTTAAATCATTTCCTGTAATTTTTAAGGGAGGATAATCTTCTTTTTCAAAGTATTCAATGTTAGCACCAAGTTCTCTTAAGATTTTCACCAATTCGTGAATTGGCCTTTGTTTCATACGTTTGCTGCCAGTTATAATTCTTTCTCCTGGCACTAAAGAAAGATAAGCCGTTAAAAAACGCATCGCAGTTCCTGCTGCACCAACATCAATTATTTGATTATTTAAATTTTTTAATGATGCTGCTAAAATGCTGGTATCATCACTTGTAGAAAGATTTTTGATTTTAAATGATTCCTTGCATAATGCACGTATAATAAGTGCCCGGTTCGATAAACTTTTCGATGCTGGTAAGGACCTGAAAGTTTTTATTTCTTTATTTGGTGCAGTAATTTTTACACTCATTTTACAGGTTTTTGTACCAGTTAAGTGTTTCAGTTATGATTTCACTGTCACAGTTTTGATTGATTTTTATTTTACCAAAATCTTCGAGTAAAGTGAAATTTATATTCAATCCTTCATTTTTTTTATCATGTCCTGTCAGGTCGATTATCTTATCATAGTCTGCTTCGTTAAACTTTAGTTTAGTGTAAGTATTAAGTAGATATGAAACAATCTTGTCGAGCTTTGTGGATGAAAAATTACAAATTTTATCAGACAAATACAGTTCGCAAATTATTCCGTGTGCAACAGCTTCGCCATGCAAGATTTCATTTTCGGTATTCATATACAGACTTTCGAAAGCATGTCCAAATGTATGACCAAAGTTTAACGCTTTTCGAATATCTTTTTCTTTAGGATCTTTCTCAACAAAATAATTTTTAATACTTACAGATCGTGCAATAAGTTGGTTAAGTTCATTAAATCCTGTTTGTTTAATATCATGAGAAATTAAATTTTGCCAGTCTTTCTCATTAAAAATTATGGCGTGTTTTAGCATCTCTGCCCATCCTGAAAGAATATTTCTCTTATCTAAAGTTCTATTAAATGAGCTATCGATAATAACATACTTTGGGTGATTAAAAATACCTATTTCATTCTTTAGCCCTAAAAAGTTTATTCCGGTTTTTCCTCCAACAGAAGCATCAACCTGGGATAATAGAGTTGTAGGTATATTTATAAAATCGATACCTCGTTTAAAAGTCGATGCAGCAAAGCCTCCCAAATCTCCAATAATTCCTCCTCCGAGGTTGATTAATAACGAAGATCTGTCCGCACCTTTTGTTGTTAATGTTTTCCAAACAAATTCAACTATTTTTAAAGATTTGTTTTTTTCTCCACTTTCAATTTCAATCAATTCAGAGTTTTTGATTTGATCGATATCTGCTATTAGAGGTAAGCAATGCTTTTTCGTGTTTTCATCAAGCAATACAAATATTTTCCTATTCTGGAAATCTTTTAAAATTTCAGTTAAAACTTTTTGTGTTTCTGTCGAAATATATATTGTAGAAAAATCTGTATTTATTTTCATCTTATAAATATGACTTTTAGATGTCTAAAAGTACGAAATTAATTTATACGATAAAATCAGCGATTAATGAATAATTCTTTATTCTTGTCTGTAATAATTATGTATAGCATAGAAAGTTATTTATCTTTGATCATTGTTTTAAAAACTTCAAAATGGTTTTTGATAATCGAAATATTGTTATGCGCTTAAATATTAGAAGGTATCTAACCATTCTGGCATATTTTATATCAATGGGATTATTTTTATTGTCAGACATTTTTAATAAACCGGTTTTCGGGTATGATAAAACAACTTATGTCATTGTAATTAATGCTATCTATTTAACCTATGTCGTTTTTACTTTTTTATTAAATTATAATTTTTTTTCTTACAAAGACGAAGGCAATAAACTTGTTTTTAGATTTGTTTCTCTAAGACCATTTGATAATAAGAAACAGGCAATTGAAATACTTAAAAAAAATTTTGCAGGATATAAATTTCAGAAATCATTTTTTAATTTAAAAGAAGATTTAATTTTAACTGTAAGGACAAAAAATGGAGTGGCGAATTATTCGCCAATAAGTATTACAGCTTTATCTTTAAAGCATAAGAATCTGCTAAAAAACTCTCTTAATCAGCTGACTTAGTTATACTATTTTCAAAAACGTAATCAGATTGTAAAATAAGATTAATAATCATTGTTTTTTTGATGCAAAAAAGGATTTAAAAATGTGTTTAATATCATATTTTCTGGTGATGTTTTTTATGGATAAATTAAATATTTAAATATACTTTTGCGCATAAATTTTTAATACATATAAATGTGGGTTTAATATTCATCATTAAATTATATAAAAATGAACGTAGATAAATTAATGCTTCAGCTTGAGCAAAAACATCCGGGAGAGGTTGAGTATCTTCAAGCTGTTAGAGAAGTTTTAGAATCAATCGAGGAGATTTATAATCAAAATCCTCAATTCGAAGCAGCAGGTATTATTGAAAGAATTGTTGAGCCGGACCGTATCTTAACTTTTAAGGTGCCTTGGGTAGGCGATGATGGTAAAGTAAATGTTAACTTAGCTTACCGTGTTCAGTTTAATAATGCCATTGGACCTTACAAAGGAGGTTTACGTTTTCACCCTAGTGTAAACTTAAGCGGATTAAAATTTTTAGGATTCGAACAGATTTTCAAAAACTCACTTACCACACTTCCTATGGGTGGAGGTAAAGGAGGATCTGATTTTGATCCAAAAGGTAAATCAGATGCAGAAGTAATGCGTTTTTGCCAGGGATTCATGCTGGAGTTATGGAAACTTATAGGACCTGAGACAGATATTCCTGCAGGAGATATCGGAGTAGGTGGCCGTGAGATTGGTTTCTTGTATGGAATGTACAGAAAACTGGCAAGAGAAAATACAGGAGTATTAACAGGAAAAGGTCGTAACTGGGGAGGAAGTTTAATTCGTCCTGAAGCTACAGGTTTTGGTAATGTATACTTTGCAAAAGAGATGTTAGCAACCAAAGGTGAATCCTTCGAAGGAAAGACAGTTGCTATATCAGGATTTGGGAATGTTTCCTGGGGAGCAGCATTAAAAGCGACAGAATTAGGAGCAAAAGTTGTAACAATTTCAGGACCTGACGGATATATTTATGATTCGGAAGGAATTTCAGGCAAAAAAATCGAATATATGTTAGAGCTTCGTGCTTCAAATAATGATATTGTTAAGCCTTATTCATACGAGTTCGAAAGTGGGCAGTTTTACGAAGGTAAAAGACCATGGGAACAGAAAGTTGATATCGCTCTTCCATGTGCAATTCAAAACGAGTTGAATAAAGAAGATGCAGAGTCATTAGTAAAGAATGGATGTATTTGTGTTTCAGAAGGAGCCAATATGCCATGTACACCAGAGGCAATAGAAGTTATACAGAAAAATAAATTATTATATGGTCCAGGGAAAGCAGCTAATGCAGGAGGTGTTGCAACATCAGGTTTGGAGATGTCACAAAACTCTATGAAATTAAGCTGGACAAGAGAAGAGGTTGATGCGAAATTACATCAAATAATGCGTGATATTCACGAAGCTTGTGTTAAATATGGAACAG
>JAIORB010000138.1 GCA_021108325.1 Bacteroidales bacterium
TACTTGTCATAGGTACAATTTAAGAAATGTTACCTAAATAGTGAAGAAATACATATTTATCGGGACGGGAGCAGGAATCTATTAAAGCATTTAAACATTAACTTATTGCATTTATAATTTGATTATGTTTGTGTACGAATTCGTACTTCGCCTGTTTCGTTATCGAACAGTTTATCTTTTGTAAAAACATGTTAAAAATATGTAATAGCCACCAAGACAGACACATGCATGTTTTGGCATAATAAATGATTATTGAAGGGCAGAATCTAAATAAATCGCACAAATTTTTTTTAATAATGGATAAAGTAATAGAAAAAAAGCATAAATGGCTAAATAAAAGAACAATCTGGATAACAGTAGGAAGTGTTCTTATTCTTCTAGTCGCTTATAATATCTTTTTCGGCGATAAAAGTTCAAAGCTGAACGTTGAAAAAGAAAAAATTACAATTGAATCAATTATTGAAGATGAGTTTAAGGATTATATAGCACAGATTGGAACAGTAGAACCAATAAGGACTATTTTTTTAGATGCTATCGAGGGAGGGAGAGTTGATGAAATATTAATTGACGAAGGTAATATGGTGCAAAAAGGAGATGTGATTCTTCAATTAAGTAATACAAATTTAATATTAGAAATTTCTAATAACGAGGCTGCTGTTTCGAGATCAATTAACGAATTCGAAAACACAAAAATCACGTTGGAACTTAATACTATTACTAGAAAACAAACACTGATTGAAACTGAACGTTTGCTCAAGATGCAAGAACGACAGTATGAATACAACAAAAAGTTATTTGATGATGAGCATATCTCAAAAGAGGTTTTTGATCAATCATATGAACAGTATTATGCTACAAGTCGTCAGTATTCGTTATTAAAAGAAGCTTTAAAGAATGATTCTATTTATAGAAAAGTTCAAATAAAAGCTATGGATAATCAGATTAGAAATATGCAGGAAAACTTAAAAATTATTCAGGGTAGATTGAATAATTTGAATGTAAAAGCTCCTGTTGATGGTGAATTGGCAAACTTAAATCCGGAAATTGGTGAAGTTATTACTTATGGTTCCCGCATAGGTACTATCAATATTCTTGATAATTATAAATTAAGAGTAGAAATTGATGAACACTATATAGCAAGAGTAAGAAAAGGACTTCCAGGTAGTTTCGATTTTGCAGGTGCAAACTATACTTTAAAAATTGATAAAGTATATCCGGAAGTTAATAATGGCAGATTTGCAGTTGACATGGTGTTTACTTCCGAAAAACCAAGCCAGATAAGAATTGGACAAACATTCAGACTTAAACTTGAATTAGGTGAATCGAAACAAGCTGTATTAATTCCTCGTGGTGGATTTTATCAAAGCACCGGCGGACAGTGGGTATATGTTGTTAACGAAGAAGGCGATTTAGCTGTGAAGAGAGATATTTCAATTGGACGTCAGAACCCAAGATATTATGAAGTGCTTGAAGGATTAAATCCGGGGGAACAAGTTATTGTATCGAGCTATGATAACTTTAATGATGTTGATCAATTAATTTTAAAATAAAGGATAATATAATAATAGTAATTTAAATCTTACAGTCATGATTAAAACTAATGAACTAGTAAAAATTTTTAGAACAGACGAAGTAGAAACTACTGCTCTTAACAAAGTAAATTTGAATATTGAAAGTGGAGAATTTGTAGCAATTATGGGACCATCAGGTTGTGGTAAATCAACTTTATTAAATATTGTTGGATTGCTTGATAACCCTACTTCAGGTGAATTAAATTTTATGGATCAGGAGATTTCAAAATATTCGGAAAGACAAAGAACTAACTTAAGAAAAGGTAATATTGGTTTTGTTTTTCAAAGTTTTAACTTAATAGATGAACTTACTGTATATGAAAATGTAGAACTTCCATTGCTATATTTAAATATGCCTTCGTCTGAAAGAAGAAAAAAAGTAGAGGCAGTACTTGACAGAATGAAAATGTCGCATCGTAAGAAACATTTCCCACAGCAATTATCAGGTGGTCAGCAGCAACGTGTTGCTATATCAAGAGCTGTTGTTACAAATCCAAAATTAATTCTTGCCGATGAGCCTACAGGTAACTTAGACTCTGCAAATGGAGAAGAAGTTATGAATTTGTTAGCTGAGTTAAATAATGATGGTACAACAATTATTATGGTAACACACTCGCCTTCAGATGCTGAAAAAGCTCATAGGATTGTTCAATTATTTGACGGACATATTGTTACTGAGAATATTAAGAAAGTTTTATAAATAAAAAAGGAAATAAGGAAGACAGAAGTGAATATTCCCCTATACTTTCCCGATTTTTGAGTATATAAGATCCCCAATATGTTCACTTCTGTTCTTTCTTATTAAAAAGAAGCTTTTTCGAGCTTCTTTTTTTTGTTCGAATTCGTACGTTCCTTGAACGTAGCCGCACAAAATAATTACAAACTATTAATAATAAAATCTGTTAAATATCAGAATAATAGAGTTTTATATTGATTGGCATATATCTTGAAATAGAAGTGTTAAGATATGATAAAATGATAATATAAGATATACACAAACCTAATCACTTAAATATATAACCTTCCACAAGCCATTATGATAGAATAATTATTAATTTAAATGAAAGGACAAAATTATGTTAAAAGATTTATGTATTCCGGTTCCGGGTTTTAGAGAAAATGAAATAGCCGAATTGCACTTAAAAGTTGGTGACAAAAAAATTAGTTACGACTTTAGAGTTGAATCTTTCCCTTGGGACGTTGAAGATGAGTTGGATGGCGACCCAGATGAGATAAGCAGATCTTTAGCCAGAATTAGCAGGTTAAGAAAAGCTATTGCTGATTATAATAAAAGCTGGGAGTTAATTCAAATTTTCACTCCTGCTGATCATTCAAAATACATCCAGGTGTTATATCGAAAAAAAACAAGTTAACAAACACATACCAAGTTTTACACACAAAATTAAACCTGAGCCGTTAAAAAATTATTATTTGTCAATAAACAATAATCAATCTTAAGGTTTTATATTTAACTTTACATAAATAACATGAATTCGATGTAAGATTTTTAATTAGACTTCTTATTTACCGCGTGTGTGGCAATATTTGATTGAAAAGTATCAAGTATCAAGAAGTAAGTTTATCTTGAATCTTGATACTCATATCTTGATACTTCGACACCAGAAATTAATAAAGTGTCTCAATGTAAGTTGTCTAGCTGTTTTCTTATATTAACGTTAAAATATTAGTAGTTATGAGAGTAAATAAAAGAGCTTTAATCAGATGGAAAGTATATGTTGACAGGTCGAAAATGTATATCGGGTATATCAATCTTTTTATGATGGTTACCATATTTCTTGGAGCAATTAAAAATACAGAAATTGGGAAATTCTTAATCGCGCATGTTTATGTCGCTATTCCGATATTGATAATTCTGTTTATGCTTTTTGCTCTTTTGCTGGGTTATTGGGATTCCAGGTTGGGTATCAGGAGCGAAGAAATGAGAAATTTATCTTCACAAAATCCTGTTCAGATGGAGATTCTAACAACAATCAGGAAGTTAAAAGAAAACCAGGAGGTTTTGCTTGAAAAAATTAATAAGATTGAGAAAATAACTAAATAATATAAGTCAAATAGTTGATATTTTGTTCTAAAAAATCTTTGTTTGAGTCATTGCGAATCCCGAAAGTTTTCGGGATGAAGCAATCTATTTGTAAAAAGTAAAAACTATTAGTGGGAGATAGCTTCGCTTTGCTCGCTATGACAATCCATTGTTCCTTTATATTAATGCCGATTAATTTTTTTTTGGCCTTTTTATATTGGTATAAATATCTCAACACGAGTACCACATGCCAGGTTGTGTTTGTCATACAAATCAATAATATCTACTTTATAACCTTTGCGTTGTTGAGTTTGGTTTAGCAATGAAAGTCTTTCATTTGTTATAAAAGTTCCTTTTGAGGTATGGCCTTTTTTGTTTTTATTCAGCTCTCTTGATTTTTTTCGACCTATTCCATTATCTTCAATAATACATTTTAATATATTGTCATCAGAAATCAGAAATTCCAGTTTAATTTTCCCCCCATCATCTTTAAAGACAAATCCATGTTTAATTGAATTCTCAACAAAGGGTTGAAGTATCATCGATGGAATTATAATTTTCCTGTTTTCATAATCAGAAGGTAAAATTATTTCTGTTTCAAATTTTTTATCGAAACGCATTTGTTCAAGGCTGAGGTAATACTTCAAATAATTTAATTCTTCATCTAAGGTAATTTGTCTTTTCGAAACATTATCAAGTGTTAGTCTAATTAATTTTGCAAAATCAGAAAGGTAATTTAGAGCAGGATCAATATCATTATCAAGCATATAATTCTGAATAGAATTTATTGCATTAAAAATAAAATGAGGATTCATTTGAGCTCTTAGCGCTTTCATTTCAAATTCAGATATTCTTTCTGCAATTTCAACTCTAAGCCGTTCTTTTTTCTTTATTGATTTTGTTCTTAGAAAGATTATAAGCCAAATAAAAAATATAATAAAACATATTCCTGAACTAATAAACCACCATTTAAGCCAAAGAGGCGATAATATTATAAAACTTATAGATAACTCAGGACTCGTTATATTTTCGTTTTTGTTAATTACCTTAATTCTCAATCTGTATTTTCCCGGTTTCAGGTTTTGGAAAACAGCTTTTCTGTCTTTTGTTTCATTTATCCAATTTTTATGGTATCCTTCAAGTTTATAACTAAAATTAATATTTTCAGGATCCAAATACTTAATAGCATCATAATAAAAAGTAATGGAATTTTTGTAATATGGTAACTGTATTGTTGACCTGGGTATATTGGTCCATTGGTCAATGTTTTTTAAATTTTTAAGATCGAGAGGTTCGTTATTTACTTCAATTGATTTTATATAAAAATTAAGGTATTTAGTTTTTTCATTTTTAAGTTTATCGAGATTAATTTTAATAAGATTGGTATTTGAACCGATCCATAAATTTTTACCATTTTGGATTATAGAGTTTGTTCCCGAATAATCAGTAAACCCTTCGGATTTATCAATGGTTTCTATAAAAATATTCCCGGTATTATAAAGCTTGTCAAGATCAATAAAATTTAATCCGGCATTGGTTCCTGCAATTAATTTATTATCATCAGTACAATTGAGCCATCTTATGCTTGAACCTAATAATCCGTTCTTTTTGTCAATTTCAAATTTGGATCGTATAGTATCATTAGAAAATCCGGCAATGTAAATTTTACCATTGGCACTACCAGCAATAATATTTCCGGAATTATCAAAACAGATATCTGTAAAAGCTTGATTGTCTATTATGTTTTGATCATACGTTGAGTAAAACTTATTTTTATCATAAAGGAAAAGACCATGGTCAGTACTGACAAACCAGATTCTCTCATCCTGATTTTTTATTTTGGCAATATTTATCGGACTTTTTTGGTCGTAATAATTATATAAGTAATAATCTGAATTATTTTCTATGTCAGGATATATAAACAAATCAGCCCAACTTGCGCCATAAATTCTATTTTCCGGATCAAAAGAAAAATTACTAAATTGATATCCCTCTATATCAAAATATGTGATATTATCTGATTCTTTATCAATTTTAAAAATTCCAACATTACTTCCTATCCAGGTATTTCCCTTAGAATCTGTTATTATGCTATTAAATTCAGTTAAGTTTTTATTTATTAAAACATCATATTTTAGAGGTTTGTAAAGACTTTTAGCTGGTAATATATTTCCGTTAAGTCTTTTATATGGATTTGTAAAGGGATATGAACCCGAAAAAATAAGTTGCTGGTATTTTTCGAAAGAGCCGGTTTTATCAATTAGATAATAATATTTTGTTTTAATTGTGTTCTTAACGAAATGGTTAAATTTAGTATTAAACATATTAAAACTGAATATCTTACAAATACCAGTATCATATTGTTTTATAATATTCTTCTTCGTGGCAATCCATAAAGTATTCGATTTGTCAATATTTAAATCAGTTATATTTAATTCCGACAAATTAAAGTCCTCCGCTTTATAATATGAAAAATTGCTCAAAGGATATAAGAATAGTCCGTGTTCTTTAGTTCCTATCCAAAGAAGATTTTCTTTTGAATCAAATTCAAGCGATAAAATATTATTGGATTTTATCCCAAGGTAATTGCCGAAATTTGTAAGCCCTGAACTATCATATTTAAATAGTCCTCCGGCATTTATGTAATTATTACTCCATGCAGCTATCCAAATATTATTATCAAGGTCTTCTTTATAGTCAACAACCTGACCAACAAAATCTGTGACATTCTTTTTACCATTTTTTATTGATATAAGGCTTTTTCGTTTGAAATTTATGAGAGTATCTTCTGAACCGGATATGAATGCAGAATTGGTTAAGTGATTGTTTAACGGGTGATTGGAAGGAATCCTTATTAGGCTTTCCATTGCAGGAATATACTTATATAAACCGGTTCCATTTGTAAAAACATAAATAAAATCATCGTTTTCTAAAAAATCTGTAATTTGGAGTCTTTGGCTTACATTGTTAAGTTTCTTATGAAAAGAAATAAATCTATCATTGTTGTAAACAGTTAATCCATCTTCGGTACCAATAAGCAAAATTTTAAATTTAGTTGAATAATGGATTTTTCTAACTTCATTTGATATCAAACCGGACTCTGAATTATACGAAATTATTTCTTTATCACTTAGTTTAGAAATACCTCCATCGTGGCAACCAACCCAAATACAGTTTTCTTCACATTCAGAAATAGACCAGATTTTATCCCCAATTAATCCGTCTTGCGATGAATAAACCTTAAAGTTTTTACCATCAAATCTGGATAACCCGGCATCAGTTCCTATCCATAGGAATCCTTTTCCGTCTTTATAAATTCCCCGAATACAATTATCCGGAAGGCCATCATTTATTGTGTAATTCCTTGAATAATATTGCTGACCCAAAGAATAATGAGTTGAGAGAAAAGAATATATTAATATAAATAAAAGTGTTTTTTTCATTTTTCTGTAGTGGAAATTTTAACGTTTTGTCAATGCTTTTAAAAATTCTTCGTTTCTGCGTGTAGCAACATCCAGCTCAGTACCATTTTCTAAAATAATTCTATATCCGTCAGTTTTACTGTACGACTTAATATAATTCATATTAACAAGATACGATTTATGTATTCTAAAAAATATTTCGTCAGGCAATAATTCTTCAATATTTTTTAAAGTTCGTGCAACTAATATTGCTTCGTTACGATTTGTAAAAATCTTACAATAATTTTCCTCGGCCTGGCAATAAACTATTTTATTTACTTTTTCTAACTGAAAACCATCCATAGTTGGCAGGGCAATTTTAGTAAAGTTCCCCGGGTCACTATTTATATTACTTAAGAATGCTTCAATTTGATCCGTATTTGAAGATTTACTTTGTTTTTTCTCCAGTCGAACCAGAACATCTCTTAAATCAATATAGTTTATGGGTTTTAAAAGATAATCCAGTGCTGCAAATTTTATTGCATCGATTGCATATTGCTTGTACGCAGTTGTAAAAATTACTTCAAAATCGTAAATGTCAAAATAATCGAAAAGCTTAAATCCATTCTCCTCGGGCATTTCAATGTCAAGAAATACAATATCCGGGTGATGTTTATTAATAGCAAATACACCTTCTTTAACAGAATCTACCAATTGCAGAATTTTTACTTTAGTGTTAAAATAACGTTCAATTATTTTTGCTAATGCTTCCCGGGCATTTTTTTCATCATCAATTATTATACAGGTTTTCATTGAAGTTCTGTTATTTTTAGAATTGCTAATTTAAAGATACTTGATAAAATTATGATATCAAAACATATAAATTTAAAATAAAGAAAGTGTTGTTTATTAGTAAACGGGTTTATTGGTCAATTGTTGAATGGAATGTATATGTTACAGTAGCCAGCGGCAGTTGGAGTTAAGCAGCAGTAATAAGCTAAAAATTTGAAATTCTGAACTTTAAACCTTAAATCTTAAACCTTCAAATCAGAATTAGCCCTGTTTTTTAATATGGTATTGAGTAAGTCGCGTAATAGGATTTTTTTCAATTAGGTCGATATGGGTATTGAATTCTTTTGCAACTTCTTTTAATTGATTTTGAAAATGAAACCCAATCGAGCCGGTAACACGTATTTTAAAATTAGTGTAATTTTCATATTTTGTAATATGATTAAGAAATAAGTCAGTAAATGATTTTTTCACCAAAGTATTCAGGAAAGAATCTTCTTCATGCTTTGAAATGAACTCGCAAAATGATGCTAGAAACCGGTTAGGATTAGGTTCTTTATAGATTTTGTGCATTATTTGATTATTGCTAAGCTTATACTTATTTAAAAAATCCTGATGTATATTTTCAGGAAGATTTTCGTACAAAAATTCAGTAATAAATAACTTCCCTAAATAATCGCCTCCACCTTCATCTCCTAAAATATATCCCAATGACTGAATATTTTTCACAATATTTTTTCCGTCGTATAAACAAGTATTAGCTCCTGTTCCAAGAATAATAACAATGCCTGAATCTTGTACAAAAAGAGCTCGTGCGGCAGCTAATAAATCATGATTTATTTCAATATCAGAATCAGGAAAAAATTGATTCAGACCATTGTGTATAATGCTATTTAACTCTGGTGATGAACAACCTGAACCATAAAAATAGATATTACTGATACTATTAACATTAATATTTTTTGGGATTTTATTTTTTAACTCCTTATATATTTCTGCACTTTCAGTAAAGTATGGATTAAATCCTTTTGTAATAAATGAGGAGATAATTTTATCTCTTTCAATAATTACCCAATCAGTATTGGTAGATCCACTATCTGCAACAAGTATCATAGACTTAATTGTTTTTTAACGTATTTCAAGTTTAATAAATTCATTGGATTACTTTCAAATCCTGAAATGTTATTTTTCACAAATCGAATAACTTCGTCGTAATATAAAGGTACAATAACTGCATCATTAATAATCATTTGGTTCATTTTATTATATAAAGTATACCTAATACTGTCATTAACTGCAAGCATTGCTTGTTCGTATAATTTATCATATTTTTGGTTAAAATAGTGAGTGTAATTTGGCCCGGCAGGACTGAAATTTTTACTGTAAAACAGCGCAAGATAATTTTCTGCATCAGGATAATCAGCTATCCACGAACCTCTAAAGAATTCCAGCTTAGAGTTTGCAACCATATCTCTGAAAGTTGCTCCTGTATTAACATCAATAATTATTTCAATGCCAAACTGGGCCAATTGCTGCTGGATATATTCGCATAAATCTAAATAATCACTTGTAGTTGTTAATGTAATTGGAGGGAGTCCGTCACCATTCGGAAAACCGGCTTCAGTAAGTAAATTTCGTGTTTTATCAGGATCGTAATTGAATCCGGCAATTTTCTCAGAATAAGAAGGTAGGCCTTTGGGAATAAAACCATATAAAGCAGGTGATCCAATATTATTTCTTAAGTATTTCATCATTTTTTCACGATCGAAACCATAATTTATAGCTTGCCTTATTTTCCTGTTTAAAACGGGTGATGATTTATCTTTTAATTGCGAAGTATCTAATAAAAATCCTAAATATTCAGTGTTCAAATATGGCTGATTTATCATAACTATTTGATCTTTATATTTTGGATTCAGATTACCATTTTTAGTAACTAATTCATCTTTATTTGCTGGATTTAATCCAGATATAAAGTCAATATTGCCTTTTAAAAATTCCAGAAATTCAGATTGCTTATCGTTAATAAAGGTAATCGAAACTGCATCAAGGTAGGGAAGAGGGTTTTCTAAACTATCTTTTTCGAAATATGCAGGATTTTTTACCAGAACCAATTTTTCGCCTTCTTTCCATATTTTAAACTGAAAAGGGCCTGTGCCAATTGGATTATTCCTGAAATCTTCTCCATAAAAATCTATAATCTCTTTTGGAACCACTGAACAGTATTGCATAGTGAGTAAACCCAAAAATGCAGGAAAAGAATTTTTCAACTGAATTTGGAGTGTACTGTCGTTAAGTGCCTGAATTCCATTATTAGTCACATTATTGAATATCCATGCGCCAGGCGATGCTGTTTTAGGATCGATTATACGGTTTAAACTGTATTCAAAATCCTTGGCAGTTACTTTTCTTTCTTGTTTATTCTCAAATATATTGTGATCATGAAAATACACATCATCTCGTAATGTAAATTGATATGTTTTACCGGAATTTAATATTTCCCACTTTTTTGCAATACATGGTTTAATATTTAATTCATTATCCATTTGTAATAAGCCATTATAAATTTGGTTTGTTGGCCAAATTAATACCTGGCTTTTGGCAAATGCCGGATCAAGTGTTGCAATTCCTTTCGATTCGTTATATCGAAATACATTTTTTTTCAGTTCATCTGTTTTGTTTTGGCACGAATTAATAAGGAGTAAAAGAAGAATGTATAATATATTTTTTAATCGCATAGTGTTTGCTTTTCCACAAAAATAGGCAAAAAATACGTATGATAATTTGAAAAACGAAATGAACGGATGGAATTTGAATAGAGATATTTTTAAACAATATAAGTATTGCATATAAATAAAAAAGCCAGAAACCTGTTGCTCCTGACTCTCTTAATACCCTAAAAATTAAACCTAAAATTTAAATGAAAAAACTGTTTCTTTACAATCTTACTTGCGTTGCTTAAATTAATTAAGCATTGAACCAATTTCTATTTTATAAACGATTTTATGTCAAAATTGTTTCAAAAAAAGTTGCTTTTTTAAAATATTTTATTATGATAATTCTATGTTTGTTATATAATCGACTTTTCGGAGAGTAAAAAATATAGAAAATATTTTCCAGAATTATTTTATTAGAATTTTAGAGTAATTCCTCCAAGTATATTAATTCCTGCCTGTGGAAAATAGCCATCCATTAAAAATTCTTCTCCACCTAAAATATACCTGTATACCCATGCATTTGACTCATATTTATGATCGAATATGTTGTTAATTAACACATTAAAATCAATCTCTTTAATAGATTTTGTTTTTAGAGAATAAGAAAATTTTAAATCGTTAACGAAGTAGGGATCGATTGATCTGTCGTTATTCGATGTATTGTCGATGTATTGTTTTCCTACATATTTTGAAATGAATTCGGCCTTAAATTTTTTAAATAGCTCATAAGAAACCCTTCCATTTACAATTATGCTCGGGGAAAATGAGAGATCCGTTTCTCCAATATTATTAGCTTCTTGTTCCCAGGTATCCCAATTATCGACATATTCTGTAAAATTAGAGATTTTGTTCTGGCTAAATGTTGCATTAGCACTTATATGTAGTTTTTCAAGTATTTTAATTCCTGTAGAAACTTCTAAGCCTAATCTATAACTTTTATCAACATTTGTCATAATTGCTGCCCCAACATCATTTATCTCTCCGGTTAAAACTAACTGGTCAATATAATACATGTAATAGAGATTTGAACTGAAATATGTATTTGTAGACTTGTAATTATAACCTAGTTCAATATTGTAAAGAGTCTCTGGTTTTGGTAAAGGTTTGCTCGGATCGGTATCGGTATAGTTGCTTCTGTTTGGTTCTCTGTTTGCAATTCCAAAAGTCAAATAGTTTGAATGAAGATCATTAACCTGGTAAAATAAACCAAGCTTTGGATTAAAAAACTCAAATTTATGATTCTGCGTTATATTTCTTAAATCATCATCAATACCATCAATTGAATAATTAATATTTCTATATTGAAGATCAATATATGCGTTTAGTTTGTCGAATAATAAATATTTAGCTTTAGCATAAATATTGAAATCAGTTTTATCTCCATCGTTTTCGTACCATCGATGTCTGATATTTCCGTTACTTGCATACTCTGCCCAAATTACTTCTCCAAAGTGATCACCTAAAAACTGATTCCAACCTCCACCAACTGTTAAATTCAATTTCCCGGTTTGATAATCTAATGAAAAAACTCCTCCGTAAAAATGATTATCTAACCATTTTTGTTGTATTAAGTCTGTACTTGTAATTGTATCTGAATCTACAATAACATCTTCAATTTGATAATCAGCAAAATCACGATCTTTTTTATATTGTTCGTAATAGCCTCTTCCACGAGTGTAATGTAATGCAGAATTTATATGAAATGCCGGACTAAATTCATAAGAATAAAACAATTGGTAATGATCTTGCTGATAATTATCTGTTTCGTTATCGTAAGTATAAAAGTTATAAGTTCGGCTATCAGAGTTTATCATATGATCGTACTCTTCCTGATCGATTAACCAATGATCTAAATATTGCTGCATTCCGTCATAGTTGTTTTCTAATCTTACTTTTGGAACACCATTCCACGACTGGTATGTTTTTTCTTTACCCGAAATGATGTTTGCTTTTAGAATACTTTTGCTTGTGTAATATGCTCCTGATAAATAAAATGATTCTAAATCTGATTCAGCCCTGTCAATATAACCATCAGAAATTATTTTTGACAGACGGCCATCGAAAGAGAATTTATTATTAATTAAACCTGTTCCAAAACTTACAGAGTTTCTAAAAGTGTTAAAAGATCCTGCAAACGAATTAATTTCTGCATATGCATTTTTATTAAATGTTTTTGTCTGTAAATTTAATGTTGCGCCAAAAGCAGCAGAACCATTGCTTGAAGTTCCAACACCTCGTTGTATTTGAATATTATCAACCGATGATAAAAAGTCGGGCATATTTACAAACCAAACACCATGTGATTCTGAATCATTTAAAGGTATTCCGTTAATCGTAATGTTGATTCTGTTTTGATCAGTTCCTCTAATTCTGAGGTATGTATAACCTATTCCTGTTCCGGCATCTGAAGTAGAAACAATCGATGGTGTTGAACTTAATAAATATGGGATATCTTGTCCAAAGTTATTTTCCCTTATGTCTGAATTGCCAATGTTAGTAAATGATACCGGATCATTTTCTTTAGCCCTGGTAGCTGTAACAATAACATCTTCAGATAAAATACTTGCCGGTTCAAGTGTGAATACTAAGTTTTTAGTATTATCACCTGAAATTTCTTTCTCAAGTGTTTTATACCCTAAATACGATATAATATAAGTATAATCACCGGTTTTAACTTTCGAAAATTTAAATTCACCTTTTGAATTAGTAGCTGTTCCTTTAAAGGTTTCTTTAATAACAATATTTGCACCAATTAATGGTTCTCCGCTTTGGTTTTTTACAATTCCCGTAATTGTTTCTTGCGAAAACAAAGTTAGTGATAAAGCAATTAATAAGATTAAAATTCCTATCCGTTTCATTTTTTTAATTTTTATTGTTTAACATTCGGATAGTTGAAAGTAAAATCTGATTTTACAAATTAACTTAAGGCCTTTATAAATCATTGTTTTTATTAAAAAATGATTTGTGTTTACTTGTAAAAAGCAAACTGTACTTATCAACTTTAATGAAAAACAATGGGAAATTTTTGATTTACTCTTTTCCCTATCCGGCATTATCCGGACGAGGTTCGAAGGGTATGATCTCAGCCTGTATATTTGGCACCCCATTGATCAGAACAAATGTAGATTAAAATATTAATAATACAAAAAAAGCCGGTTATAAAAACCGGCCAATTCTTAAGATATGTATTTGATTAGACTTCCATACTAACCTTTAAGACATCATTAATTGCTTTCTCAAGAGAATCTTTTGGTAATGCTCCTTGTGCCATTTGAGGTTGATTTTCCATAGGAACAAATAATAAAGAAGGAATACTTCTTACTCCAAACATTCCTGCTAGCTCTTGCTGGTCTTCAGTATCAATTTTATATATGTCAATTTTTCCGTCATATTCTTTTGATAATTCTTCTAAAATAGGAGCTACCATTTTACAAGGTTGACACCAGTCTGCATAAAAGTCAATTAAACAAGGTTTGTCCCCTTCAAATTTCCAGTCTTTATTATCTTCAAAGTTGAAAACTTTTTCCTTAAATGTTTCTTTTGTTAAATGTTCAAGCATTTCGTTTAAATTTATGTTATTAATTATTATTTCCTTTTCAAAAAAACAGTTTCTGAATTTCTATACACCATATCAAACTATATTCCAAACACTAAAAAGGCTATAATAGTTCATATTAATTGCAAATAATTGTAATTTTGTCATGAATTTTAATAAATTGTCATATCTACATATGAAGAAATGTCTTAATGATCCGATTTTTAATATTATATCTCAGGTTGGAGAATCGGAAAAAATGCCGGTTTTTGTAATTGGGGGATTTGTGAGGGATGCATTATTAAAGAGATCATCAAAAGATATTGATATTGTAGCGCTTGGAAGCGGAATTGAAATAGCGGAAAAGGTTGCTAGAAAACTGGGACCAAAAGTCAAGGTTAGTGTTTTTAAAAATTTTGGAACTGCCATGTTACGTCATGGCGATTATGAAATCGAATTTGTTGGAGCCAGAAAAGAATCTTACAGACAAAATTCAAGAAAACCAATTGTTGAGAATGGTACACTTGAGGATGACCAGAATAGGAGGGATTTTACTATAAACGCCTTGGCCATTTCATTAAATAAGGATACTTATGGCAAATTGATCGACCCTTTCAATGGAGAAAACGATTTAAAAAATAAGGTAATAAGAACACCACTCGACCCTGACAGAACTTTTTCTGATGATCCATTAAGAATGTTCAGAGCTATTCGATTTGCTTCTCAATTACAATTTAATATTGAAGAAAAAACATATAAGTCAATTAACAAAAACAATGATCGGGTAAAAATATTATCAAGAGAAAGAATTATTGATGAGTTAAATAAAATTCTTCTTTCACCTAAACCATCAGTAGGTTTAAAGGCTTTGGAAAATACAGGTTTACTGGGTGAGTTTTTCCCCGAACTTCAGAAGTTAAAAGGTGTTGATACAAAGGATGGGAAAAAACATAAAGATAATTTTTATCATACAATCGAAGTAGTTGATAATGTCAAAAATAAAACTGACAATTTATGGTTGTTATGGGCTGCATTATTGCACGATATTGCTAAACCAAGAACCAAACAATATAGTAAAGAAATTGGCTGGACATTTCATGGTCATGAACATTTCGGGGCAAAAATGATCCCATCAGTTTTTAAACGATTGAAACTTCCTTTGAATGAGAAAATGAAGTATGTCCAAAAACTTGTTCAGTTGCACATGCGTCCAATAGTATTATCCCAAGACATAGTAACCGATTCGGCTGTACGAAGATTATTATTTGATGCAGGTGATGAAATCGATGATTTAATGTTATTATGTGAAGCTGATATTACATCAAAAAACGAATATACAGTACAAAAATATTTAAAAAATTTTAAAATTGTCCGCAAAAAACTAATTGAAATTGAAGAGAAAGATGTTTTAAGAAATTTTCAGCCGCCGATTTCGGGTAAACTAATAATTAAGACTTTTGGTATTAAACCATGTAAAACTGTTGGCGATATAAAAAATGCAATAAAAGAAGCTATTCTCGAAGGTGAAATTCATAATGATTACAATGAGGCTTACGACTATATGATTAAGAAAGGGAAGGAGCTGGGCTTAAAAAATAAATCTAATGGAAGATAGAAATTGCAGGATACACTATTCTATTGTTAAATTGTTAAATGGTTTATTTGTTAAAGTGTAAGATCAGATAAGTTGGTAAATGATCACTATATCCTCCATTGTATTTGTAGCCAATAAAAGTTCGATTTGGTTTGTATCCAAAATATCCTTCATCGGGCTCTAATAAAAAGTCAGCATCAAAAATATAAATATCATCAAGCGAAGTAAAAACTTTATTTTCTTTAACAAGAAGATTGCCGGATACAATAAACTGATCAAGAACTCCCCACTCTCCCTGATACTTATAAGTACCAACGTTTTTTGATTTATAAAGAAATGATGACAAATTATACAATTCATTATCTATTATTTGATCAAACTCCTGTGAAGCATTCAAAACTTTGTTTATGCTTTTATTATGAGGATAATCATTAAAATCACCAGTAATAATTATGTTTGATTGTGAGTTTGATTTAAAAATAGAATCAACTTTAGCTTTTAATACAGAGGCTACGAATAATCTTCGGTCTTCGGATTCAAGTTGTCCTCCCCAACGCGATGGCCAATGATTTATAAAAATGCTCAGTGTGTCAGAATTTTTTGCAATACCTTTTACATATAAAATATCACGGGTTTTACTTTCCGGATTATCAGGAAAATTTATAGGAATGGCTTCATAATATAATGGATGGAAGAGTTCCTTTCGGTATAAAAGGCCAACGTCAATTCCTCTCCGGTCCGGGGATTCCTTATGAACTATTTTATATTCAAACTTAACTAAAGGAGTATTGTTTACTAAATCTTCAATTACCTTTCTATTTTCAATTTCGGATAAACCAATAATAGCAGGTGGATTCCAGCCCCCAATTGCAATAATTACTTTGTAAATTTGGTTAAGTTTTGTATAATATTTATGATTATTCCAGAATCGATTACCTTCGGGCAGGAACTCTTCATCATTTTTTAAACTATCATCAAAAGTGTCGAAAAAATTCTCAACATTATAAAACATTATCTTATAGCTATCAATATTTTGTTGAGAATATCCAGAATTAAATATTATTGAGAAAATGATAATGAAAGTAAATTCCTTCATGTTTTTATATTTTGTATTTAATTTATGAGTCCAGTATAGAAAATAAAAAAACTAAAAATGCCACAAAAACACTAAAGCACCAAATTTCACAAAATAAAGAATATCAACCAAATAATTTTAGTGGGATTTTGTGTTTTAGAGTCTTAGTGGCTATTTTTTTTTGCCACAAAAACACAAAGTTTCCAAAATTCACAAAGTTGTAATTTTAATTATTATATTGCGTATCAAAAGTTTTAAAGATTTTCGATACGTTCAAAAGCTCCCAGGTCAGGTTTTGTATCAGAGTTTCTGTTTTGCATATTTATATCATACGGAAACATAACACCATATTCATATTTACCAAAATCTTTGGCAATAGATAATGTATCCAATTCAAAATTTCCATCGTATGGATCTTTAAATTTAGGGTCATAATGTACAATTACACTCTCGAAATAATTTGGATCTGATGTTGAAAAATCCGAATCAACTTTAATAAGTGAATGATCGAACTTGTAGTTTAGTGTACTAATTTCGTTATATTTATCAATATAAATTTCCGATTCTTTGTTTCCATATATTATACAATTACCAAACAGAGCTTTGTTTATTGGCCTGACTTGTACATCGCTATTAACATCAACATAATAATTATTTAGTAGGAGCGATGGACTTGTTCTGGTCGAAAATCCCCAATAGTTTCCTATAGTGCAGTGATAAAATTCGTACGATCCGCCAATGGTAAGAGCTACTGCAAATTGTCCACAATTAGTTATTAAATTATTGAAAGCTTCAATAGTTGATCCCTGGGCGTAAATACCGGCAGAAGTCATATTTTGAATTTTACTATTCGATAATAGCAAAGTTGGTTTTGATAAGTTGGCTATCGTATCTACTTGAATTCCAATAATCGCATTTTTAATTTCAGAAAAATTGAAAACATTGTCCATACTACCTGCCATTAGCCAAATACCATCCCATTGTCCGGGAATATCTTCGTACATGTTTTCTAATCGATCTCCCTGAAAAATAATAGGTAAATCATATGTACCGTTAGCTATAATTGTTCCGGCAACATATAACCTTGAGTTTTTATGAAAATGTAATATTGCTCCAGGTTCAATCGTAAGTACACTATTCGTATCAACCAGCATCGAATTATATATCAAGTAAGGCTTATTATTACTCCACGTTTCTGTCCCAACAATCTCTCCATTTATAAGATTTACATCTTGTCCCCAAGCAATAAGATCAATATCTTGTTGCTTGTTATTAAATGAAAAAATAATTGAATCTTTAACAACAAGTGGGAGATTAGAATTATTTGGATCGATGGTAATTTCAACAAAAATGTAAAGACTGTCTTTTTCTCTTAGTTCGATATTGTCTAATCTGACTTCCGGATATCCATCAATGTTAAGCCGGTACGGAGAATTTTCTCCTCCAGCCAGGTATATTGAAGAAATTTTAAGGTTTTTATTATATGGATTCTTTACAGTAAATCTTTGAGTCGCAGAACCTATCGAAGTAAAGACTGTATCAAATAGAATTGTGTCTACGGAGAAAACCAGGTTTGCATCAAAAGATGTGTTAAATTCTTCTTTTTCGCATGAAAAAAATAATTGTACTATAAGAAGAGAAATTAATAAATATTTTAATGATTTGTGCATTCTATATGATTCGGTTTTGGATTGCTAAATAATATAAAATAAACGATATAATCTATGTTAAATTTTAAATTAACAAGTTTTTTTATTAAAATTGACACACTTTTTATAATTAAATTTGAAGGTGAAAATTAAATAAATGATTACATTTGTTTTTAATTGTTATTAATATATTCCTTTTTTAGCATGCAAGTAGAAAAAGCAAAAGCAGGTAATATCTTGGAAGTAATGTACTTGCTACAACATTGTATTGAAGATTTTAATAAAAACAGTGTTTATCAGTGGAATACATCTTATCCTGATTATTTCAGGTTACTTCGTGAAGTTGAAAAGGAGACATTATATATTATTAAGAATAAAGGAGTTTGTATAGGAACAATTTCATTTGATGAGTTGCAGGAGTCGGCTTTTGATGAAATTGAATGGGAAAATAAAACTGATAAATTCATTGTAATTCATCGTATTGCAGTTTTTCCGACATGGCAAAAAAAGGGAGTTGGCAGAAAGCTTATTGAATTTGCAGAAAAAAATGCAAAGGAGAGTGGCTACAAATCTATTAGGTTAGATGTTGCCAGTTCAAGCGAGCATTTAATTAAATTGTATGAAAGCATAGGGTATTCTTATACAGGAGATATTCTTTATCCTAAACAAAAAGAACCATTTAAATGCTTGGAAAAAGTAATTTAATAGATACATTAAGTATAAAATATGAAGGAGCTTTTAGCTCCTTTTTTTATAAATAAAAGTCCGGGTTAAGACCCGGACTTGCAGAAAGCAATTTTAAATAAAAACCAACTATTAATCCTAAACTATAAATAAATCGTTGAATAATTTAATAACCCTAAAATTTTACCATGAAAAATGATTTTGTTTATAGTGTAATTTGCTCTCCTTTATAAAATTCTAATATTTTAGTTCTAAATATATATTCGTATTTAGCTTGTGATAAATCAGATTTTGTTTGATTCAATTGAATTTTAGCTGTTTTATATTCCAAAATATCGACTAAACCAACCTGGTATTTTTGTTCTGTGTACCTAAAAGCTTCTTGCATAGATTCAACAGCTTCAAGGTTAGCCACATATCTGTCCATTGCCGCAATTGCCAGTACTCTTGCTTGTTGGATGCTTTTGTAAAGATTTTGCTTTTGTAAATCAAGATTTAATTTTGAATCAGACAAGTTTATTTCTGCCTGATTGATTGAATTCATTGTGTTCCAATTATTGAATATAGGAATTCTAATAGCAATATAAAAAGCCTGACTTGCATTATCTGAAATTTGATCTAGGCTTGGATAAGAATCTGCATAAGTGTTGTATGAATAAAAATTATATATATTTTCACCACTTTCAGTAACCCCGGTAGGCTGTGTAGCTTGTCCAATCTCTGTTCCTAAGGGATTATTGGTTAACTCACTATATCTTGAGCTATATTGATATCCTATCGAAATTGTTGGACTTATTGCACCTTTTGAAATTGAAAGGTTCTGTTCAAAACTTTTTAACTGTAATTCTGCACTTTTAATTTCCGGGAGAACCACAATTGCGTCATTAAATATAGAACTTACTTCAGAAATATCATCAGCTAATGTTATATCTGGTATCTCAGGAAATAATATTTCAAAATTTTCGGGATCTTCAAGGTTAAGTAGCTGTGAAAGATCTAAATATGATATTTTTAAATTGTTTTCAGCATTAGTTAAAGCTGCTTTTTCTGAGGCAGCCTGGGATTCAATTTGTAATAAATCTCCTTTTGCAGCATTACCAATCTCGAATAGTTTTTTTGTTTTTTCAATTTGATCGAGGGTAATATCTAGTTGTTGTTCTGCATTATCTCTTAATTCTTTGTTTAAAAGAATTTGCAAATAAGCAGTCGAAACATTTATAGTAATATCATTTTTTGCTTTTTCTACATTTTCAAGCTGCGATAAAAAATCTAATTTTGATTTTTTAATTGTGTTTAATGTCTGTAAACCATTGAATATATCGACTTCAGTTGTTAGTGCAAGATTTCCGCCCTGAAAAGATTCATTAACATATGAATAAGTTTCATAATTAATTGCTTTACCGGAATTATAAAAGTGACTTCCATTTGCATTAACATTAGGTAAAACTGCCATTTTAGATTGAAAATATGTTCTTTCAGCAGATTCAGCAGTTAATTCTTGTCTTTTTACGGTAATGTTATTTTCAATTGCATAATTAATACAATCTTCTAATGTCCACACTTTTTGTGCATTCGAAGCAGAAGAAAGTGTAATTGTTAGAGCTGTAATTATTATTAATCTGATAGATTTCATTTTTCCCACTTTATTTTAGTATTCAACATAAATTCGTTTTCAAGTTATCATATATTGTGCCATATAGTATAACGCAAAGTATTACAATTATTTAGTTGGCTTTTAAGTTTTAAATTTTATATACAAGGTGAACGATTATGAAACAACCTATGTACGATAATGAACAATTAATCTTATACTATATAATGTTTATAAAAAGCGTTAATTTAAAAAAATGCTACGTTAATTTATTAAATCCATACGATAAAAAAGTCATATAAAAACGTTAAATTATTAAATATATTTTAGCACATATAAATGTTTAATAAGAAAGAATTATGAAAAAGATATTTTATTCAATCAAGGATAAAATAGTTACAACGCATAATATCGATTTTGGGGTTCTTATTTTATTTTCAATTGTAACTATTGTTTTCCTCATTTCATTCATTACGATATATTTTTAGAGAACATATTTACAACACCTTACTATATTTTATTTTTTAAGGTAACAAAATAAAGTGTTTATTCTATAAAGAGCAAAATGAATACAATTAATATAAGTGTAAATATAAAAAGTAAATCTGAAATAGTGAACCTGGTTTTGTTTCAGAAAATTTACTCTACACCTGATGGGATTGTAAATCATTGGTCAACAAATAGTAACTCAGAGTTTAGATTAGAGATAATAATTGATGAAGATGATTTATCGGTTAATCCCTCAAAAATCACTAAATCAATGAGTATAATAACTGATGAATGGGATATTGCAGATCAGATGATGTTAGAGCTTTATAAAACAGGAAGTTTTTCTATGCAAATTTTAAAAACGCATATTGATAACAACAACTAAATTTATTAACCATGTATAAATCCGTTTGGAATAAATGTCAAAATTCTGTTTGCCAACTTAGTTTTTATAGTTCCGCCGGTATTAAGTTGCTGTCTATGACAGGATTTAAAGTAAATAATCATTTTTTAATTACCGATGATTATTTATTTAAGATTTACAAAGCAGTTAAGGTTAAAATTAGTTTTGTAAACTCGGATGGATATACTGAAAATGCAAGTATTGAAATTCCAATGAACGAGTTAAAGAAAAGAATTATAAAGGGTATTGATAAAGAAAAGACATCATTTGTGGCTATTAATATGGATTTTGAGGAATTTGCAAAAATCCCATCACTTAAATTAAGTACAAATAAAACTATTGAAATAGGCCAAAGTATAGCTGTATTAGGATATCAATTGGATCAGGAAAATCTTTCGATTAAAACCGGAATTGTTTCATCTGCATTTAAACACGATAATGGTTTAAAATATTTGCAGGTTGATTCAAATATTAAACAAGGAAATTCAGGTAGTCCGTTAATCAATGCCGAAACGGGTGAAGTTATTGGAATAATTGGGCATAAACTGGCCACAATAACTCAATCACACAAGCGAATGAAACAAATTATTAACAATAATCTTGCAATATTGAAAAAGTCGCAGGGTAAATTTAATGTTGAAGAAATAGATCCAATTCAGGTTTTAATAGCAAACCAGAATCAGATTAAACATATTACAAATGAAATATATAAAACAGCTACAATGAGTATTGGTTATGCTTTAGATATTTCATATGTTCATGATCTTTTTGAAGAGTTCATTGATGCTGAAGTTTCGCAAACTTCATTGAAATTTCAGATCGATGTATAGTTCCTTAATGTAAGATGGTTTAGGTTAAAGAACTACTCCTTTTCGGAGTAGTTCTTTTTTTATTCACCATCAATATCCTCTAGTATTTTTTGAACTTCATTTTCGGTTTGATGAAGTTTCTTTTTACAGAGCTTTAATAATGTCGAAACTCTCTTTACTTTTTCTGATAAAATATCAATATCTAATTCTTCATTTTCAATCTGATGTAATATTTTTTCTATTTCTTCAATAGCATCGTTATACGAAATATCCTTTTTTGCCATAATTTAAACTTTAATGTTGTTTGAGATTGTAAATTTAAATGTACTCCCCTTATTTATTTCACTTTCAACCCATATTTTTCCATTATGTTTTTCGACAAATTCCCGACATAGAATTAAACCTAAACCACTGCCTTGTTCTTCCGAAGTGCCGGAAGTTGAATGGTGAATATCTATCCTAAAAAGTTTTTTAATGTTTTCAGAACTAATTCCAACGCCGTTGTCCATAATAGAAATTTCTGTATGTTCATCAAAGGTTTTGCTATTTATTCTGATAAAACTATTTGCAAACGAAAATTTTATAGCATTAGAAATTAAATTACGTATTATAGCTGTGAACATATCATAATCAGCAAAAATTGTTTTTTTCTGATCAACTTCATTAATAAGATTTATTTCTTTCTTTTCGGCATTCATGCTCAAAAGATTAAATATTTTGTTAATCACTTCTGACAAGTTAATTTCTTTAGGAGAAAATTGCATTTTACCACGTTGAGTTCTTGACCAGTGTAAAAGGTTTTCCAATAGTTCGAGCAAATCATCAGCCGAATTATATATTAATTCAAGTGATTGTTTAATTTCGTTTTTATCAAACTCCTCATAATTATTTAATAGGTGATGAGTTAATCCATGCAGAGCGTTAAATGGATTTCGAAGATCGTGTGCAATAATTGAAAAAAACTTATCTTTTGTTGCATTTAAAATTTTAAGATTATCTTCTGATTCTTTGAGTAATTTATTTGATTGATCAACTTCATTAATTTTTTCCCGTAATAAAATATTCGTTTTTCGTTTTGATAAAAACTGACTAAAAATAAGAATTCCTGAAGTTAATGTTAGTAAAACAATAACAAAAAGAAAATTCCTGACATTTTTTTGTTTTTTAAGTTCAAGCTCTCTGATTTTATTTTCGGCAACTAACTCAGTAACTTCGTTTTCAATTCTTGATATTTCAGTATAGCTTTTTTCGAGCTCAAAATTCATTTGTATTTCAACAAGTCTTTGAGAATTCAATTTTGCATTTATTGAATCTTTTACCAGTGCATAATTCAAATAATTATCCAGTGCTTTATCCTTATTTCCGCTTTTATTATAGTAATTGAATAATTCAAAGTAAGCATTTTTAATTAATTCAAGATTGTCAATATTTTGACCTATTTGAAGTGATTTATTGATATTATCTAAGCCATCAATTTCAGAACCTTTTTCTAATTGTATAGTACCTATTTTTCGCAGACAAAGTCCTGTTAAATATTGATCATTGGTTTTTTTACAAATATCTACTGTTTTTAAAAAGTATTCCAGGGCTTTATCTAATTTATTTATTCTGAGGTAATAATTACCAATATCATTAAGAATATCGCTAACTCCATTTGCAGCGCCTATTTCTTCTCTAATTTTATGTGAATTATTTAAATTGGTTATTGAATTATCATATTCACCAAGTTCGAGATACGTATTACCAATACTTTTATAGGAATTGGAAATACTTACTTTATCTCCAACTTCTTTTCTTAAACTTAACGATTCGTTGTAATACCTTAAGGCTTCGGTATAGTTTTTAAGTTTAAGAAAGGTATTTCCTATAATATGCAGTGAATAAGCAATTTCTTTTTTGTTACCCAATTTTCTTTTAATTTCTAAAGCAATAGAAAATGATTCCAAAGCTTTATGATAATTACTTATATCGGCATATATAATCCCAATATTGATTAATAATGAAGCAATCTTATTTTGATTATCTAATTCTTGCTGTATTTTAAGTGCTTTAAGATAATTTTCAAGTGCTAAATCGTATTTGTTTAATTTTTTATAAATACTTCCAATTTGATTTATAGAGCTTGCAATTAAGGATCTGTTTCCAATATTGTAATAGTTGCTAAGTGATTTGTTAAAATAATTCAAAGCTTCCTGATTATTACTAAGTTTTCTATAAACAAGGGCAATGTTAGTTTGAGTTTGTGCAATACCTAAAATATCATTAATGTTTTCACGAATCTTTAATGATGATAAATAAAAATCTAAAGCATTATCAATATCGTTAGTTGCAAGATATATACTCCCAATATTATTATATGAATCAGCAATATCTTTTCTGTTATCTTTATAAGTTCTTAGTTCAAGTGCCTTTAAATTATAATCAAGAGCTTTTTTAAATTCGCTAATATCTTTATAAACAGTACCAATATTAGTAAGAATATTTGCTTCGCCAATAGTATTAGGTATTTCTCGATAAACCTTTAATGATTTTTCAAAATAGAACAATGAACTGTCGTATTGACTATTGCTCCAATAAAGGCTTCCAATATAATTAAGGGTATTTGCAATTTCATTTTGATCCAAAGCTAAATTAGAAGCATTAAGCGCTTTTTGATGGAAATAAAAAGCCTCATTAAATTCGCCTTGTAGTTTGTATATAATACCAATATTATTATAAGCTTCTGATATTTTATTATCCTCTTCTGCTAAATAAAGATTAAGAGGTTTTTGATAATAAAAAAGTGCATTACTATAATTGCTAAGCATCTTTTCAGAATGCCCCAGTTTGGTGTAAATATAAATTTTATTATCAGAAGCCCTTTGTTCGTAAAAATAATCCAGGGCTTTTTCATAAAATTCAATTGCTGGCTGAAAACGGCTCATTTCGTAATAAACATCAGCAATGTAAATATTTGAAAATGCAATTAATCGTTCATTATGATATTTCCCGGACAGTTCTAATGCTTTACCGGCATAATTTAGACTTCTGTTTAAATCGATAGAAAGATAGGCATGTGATAATTCATTTAATATTGGAATTGATTTTTCTTCTGCAGTTTTTTTTAAAACATTCTCAAGACTGTCAATGGCTGATTGATTAGCACTTACGTATGTTTTAATGCTAAAAGAAAAAATAAATATGAATAGAAAGAAAAAATGATTAACCCTCATACACTAATTTATTACAAGAATAGTGAATGATTATTATTCCTGATAAATATTTTCAATTTTACTTTATTCGGTTTGTTCTTCTATAATTGGCAAAGTAAATTTGAAATTACTTCCTTTTCCCAAAGTACTTTCTACAAAAAGTTCACCATTACTTTGTGAAATCAGATCTCTACAGAGTATTAATCCAAGACCTGTTCCCGACTCATTTTCCGTTCCTTTTGTCGAATAACCCTGGTCAATTCTAAATAATTTCTCAAGATTTTCTTCACTAATTCCCTTTCCGTTATCTTCTACCGAAACAATAATCTTGTTATTCGATATAACAGAGGATATTTTTATTTCACCACCTTGATTAGTAAACTTTATAGCATTGCTTATTAAATTTCTGAGAACTGTTGATACAACATGCTTATCGGCAAAAACTGTTGCATCTTTTGCAATCGAACTTTCAACTTTTATATTCTTTTTTTGAGCTGCAATACCAAAAATAGACAATACATCATCAATTGAATCATATACGTTAATAGGTTTAGGAGATAATTTCATGCTTCCTAATTGAGATTGCGACCATTGTAATAAATTTCCTAAAAGATTAAAAAGGTTTTGTGATGATTCATAAATTAACTTTGTATACTCACTAATTTCATCTTTACTTAATTTGTCCATTTGATTGTAAAGTATCTCAGAAAATCCTAAAAGAGATTGGAATGGATTCTTAAGGTCATGAGCAATAATAGAGAAAAACTTGTCTTTAGTGGCATTTAGTTCTTTTAAGTTATATTCAGAAACTGTAAGCTTTTTATTTGCATCTTTTAATTGATCATTCTTTGATTTTAGTAAACCATTGGTTCTTTTCTTTAACCTGAACTGACTAAAACTTAAAAGAGCTAAGGCTAAAATCAGTATTGAAAAAGCAATCGAATAATTCTTAATGTTTTTTTGACGATTAAGCTCAAGTAAATGAATTTGATTATCTTTTTTTAATAGTTTGTTTTCAGTTTCAAGATTATCCGTTTCATATTTGATTTTCATTTCAGTAATTCGATTGTAACCTTTGGTGGAAAAGACACTATCCTTCGTTTCCGAATATAATTTATAATATTCTAAAGCTTTTTTATAATTATTTAATTCTGAATATAGCTGATAATAAAGATCGTATGATTCTAAAAGCCATTCTTTTGTATTGATTTGTTTTGATAACTTAATGGCAATATTTAAGTTGTTTTGTGTTTTAACGTATTGTTTCTGACGTAAAAAGAGGTTTGCTAAATTGTTGTGATTGTTTGCCAAACTATAGATATCATTTGCCTCCCTTGTCAAATCTGTTGATTCTTGTAAATTAGTATCAGCTTTATCATAATCGCCTAAATCTAAATAAATTAAACCGATATTGGTTAATGCAGTGGCTATTCCATCTTTACTTTCTAACTCTTTATTTAGTTCTAATGATTTATTATAATATTCAAGGGCTTTTTCTTTATCTCCTTTTTCATCATAAGCTGTTCCAATGTTATTATAGGCAGTGGCTTGTCCTTCTTTATTATCGGATTCAATATCCATTTCGAGTGTTTTCTGGTAATAACTAAGTGCTTTGTCGTTTTCATCTATAGATTGATAAACAATTCCAAGATTATTATACATCATAGAAATGCCAGTAGTATTACCTGCTTTCTGAAAAATTTTCAGAGCATCAAGGAAATATTTTAAAGCTTCATCATAACTTGATATTTCGAAATAAACGTTACCCAAACCATTATAAATGGTTGCTAAGTCCAACTCATCTTTAATTTCCCTGGCAATACCAAGAGCCTTTATATAATTTTCAATAGCTTCCTTGTATTTACTCATACTCGCATATGTTTGAGCAATCCTGCGAAAGTACATAGCAATATCTTCTTTATCGTTACGTTTTATACTTTCTTCCAAAGCTTTATCGAAATGTTTATTTGCTTGTTGGTAATCGTTTTTAGAGATATATTCAGAAGCAATATTATGATATATATCTGTTAATCCTTCGGAATCATTTATCTCAAGTCTTATTTCAAGACATTTCCGGAAAAACTCAAAAGCTAATTCGCTTTCATTTTGAAGGGAGTATACATTACCTATTCTATTATAAGCATCGGAAATTCCTTTTTTATCCTGAACAATATGCGCCAGATTAAGAGCCTCGTTTGCAAAATACAAACTACTATCTAAAGAGAAGTTCCAGTAATTCCTCGATATGTTATTGAGAATTTCAATTTTGGCTTTATCATCAGCTTTTTCCAGTTCGATAAACAGGCTGTCAATAGCTTGTCTGTTACCTTGCGAAAAAGAATAAAGTGAAATAAGCATTAAAACTGCCGAAATGTATAATTTGATTTTTTGCATTGTAATGGAATGTATAATTTAATTAAGTGTCAAGTTATGAAAAAATTATCAATTTTACCTTATTCGGTTTATTCTTCTAAAATTGGTAAAGTAAATTGAAAATTACTTCCTTTTCCCAAAGTACTTTTTACAATAATTTCACCGTTACTATCTGAAATCAAATCTTTACAAAGTATTAACCCAAGACCTGTTCCCGACTCATTTTCTGTTCCTTTTGTCGAATAATTCTGGTCAATTCTAAATAATTTTTCAATATTTTCTTCACTAATTCCCTTTCCGTTATCTTCTACCGAGACAGTAATTTTGTTATTCGATATAACAGAGGATATCTTTATTTCACCACCTTTATTAGTAAACTTTATAGCATTGCTTATTAAATTTCTGAGAACTGTTGATACAACATGCTTATCGGCAAAGACCGTTGCATCTTTGGCAATCAAACTTTCAACCTTTATATTCTTTTTTTGAGCTGAAATACCAATAAGAGACAATACATCATCAACCGAATCATATAAGTTAATTGGTTTGGGAGATAATTTCATACTGCCCAATTGAGATTGCGACCATTGTAACAAATTCCCTAAAAGATAAAAAAGGTTTTGTGATGATTCATAAATTAACTTTGAATATTCACTAATTTCATCATTACTTAATTCGTCTATTTGATTATAAAGTGTCTCAGAGAATCCTAAAAGAGATTGGAACGGATTCTTAAGGTCGTGAGCAATAATAGAGAAAAACTTGTCTTTAGTGACATTTAGTTCTTTTAAGTTATATTCAGAAACTTTAAGCTTTTTATTTGCATCTCTTAATTGATCATTCTTAGATTTTAGTAAACCATTGGTTCTTTTCTTTAACCTGAACTGACTAAAGCTTAAAATAGCTAAGGCTAAAATAAGTATTGAAAAAGCAATCGAATAATTTTTAATGTTTTTTTGACGATTAAGTTCTAGTAAATGTATTTTATTATCTTTTTTTAATAGTTCGTTTTCAGTTTCAAGCTTATCCGTTTCATATTTGATTTTCATTTCAGTAATTCGGTTGGAGCTTTCACTGGTAAAAATACTGTCGTTCATTTCAGAATATAATTTATAATACTCTAATGCCTTTTTATAATTATTTAATTCTGAATAAAGCTGAAAATAAAGATCGTAAGACTCAACAAGCCATTCTTTTACATTGATTTGTTTTGATAACTTAATGGCAAGATTTAAATTGTTTTGTGATTTATTATATTGCTTTTGATGCAAAAAGAGTTTTGCCAGGTTATTATAATTATTTGCTAAACTATAGGTGTCATTTATTTTTATAGCTATTTCGGTTGATTTTTTTAAGTTGGTATAGGCTTTATCATATTCACCTAAGTCAAGATAAATTAATCCAATATTGTTTAATGCCATAGCTATTCCATCTTTACTTTCCAACTCTTTATTTAGTTCTAAAGATTTATTATAATATTCAAGTGCTTTTTCTTTATCTCCATTATCATCGTATACTGTTCCAATGTTATTATAGATAACGGCTTGTCCTTCTTTAGAACCTGATTCAATATCCATTTCAAGTGTTTTCTGGTAATACTCTAAGGCTTGATCATTATCTTTTAAAGATTGGTAAACAATTCCAAGGTTATTGTACATTGCAGAGATGCCATCAAGATCATCCGTTTTTTGAAAAATTTCCAGAGCGTCAAAGTAATATTTTAAAGCTTCATCATAACTAGAAATTTCAGAATAAACATTACCCAAACCATTATAAATACTAGCTAGTGTTATTTCATCGTTTAATTGTTGTAATATACCCACAGACTTCATGTAAAACTCTATCGCCTCTTTGTATTGGCTTTGTGCAGAATAAGCATTTGCAATGCTGCGATAGTAAGAAGCAATATCTTTTTTATCGTTACGCTTTATACTTTCTTCCAGAGCTTTATCGAAATTTTCAATTGCTTGTTGATAATCGTTTTTAGAGATATATTCATAAGCAATATCATGATATATGTCTGATATTTTCTGGGAATTATTTATCTCAAGTCTTATTTCAAGACATTTATGGAAAAACTCAAGAGCTAATTCGCTTTCATTTTGAAAGGAATAAACATTACCTATTTTATTATATGCATCAGAAATTCCTTTTTTATCCTGAACAATATGAGCCAGATTTAGAGCTTCATTTGCAAAATATAAGCTACTATCTAAAGAGTAGTCCCAATAGTTCTTGGAAATATTGTTAAGAATCTCAATTTTATCTTTATCATCCGCTTTCTCCAGTTCGTTAAACAGGCTGTCAATTGTTTGCCTGTTATCTTGCGAAAAAGAATAAAGTGTAAGAAAAGTTAAAACTGCCGAAATATATAACTTGATTTTTTGCATTGTAATGGAATGAATAATTTAATTAAGTGTCAAGTTATGAAATAATAGTCAATTATAAAAAAACAGCATTTGATCAGTATGAAATTAATTTTTCCTGCTTTATTTTATTTTTCAAATTTTTCACTGACTCTACTACGTATTAAACCAGAAAAAAGTTTGGTTATTATTTCATCATTTTCCTTAATTTTCTTAGAATATTTTAATTTTTCACCGTTAAAATATGTAATTGAATAACCTCTTTTAAGAATGTTTTCTGGATCTAACAATACTGCCTTGTTTTCCAGATTATTAATAATTAAATTTTGTTTCTGTGTATAAAGTGCACATTTGTGTTTTAATAGATTTCCTGCTATCCTGATTTTTTCAGACTGATTAGAAGTTACTTTTGCCGAAGTTTTTTCTAAAAGATTAGAAAACCTAAGCAATTGATTTATTTTTATCTGTCTAAACTGTTTTGTACTATTCTTTAGCTTTTCTACAATTATATCTAATTGGTAATTATA
>JAIORB010000037.1 GCA_021108325.1 Bacteroidales bacterium
CCCAATAGACTAATAGTCACGGGGTGACTTGACAAGAAAAGATGTACATAACAGCTTTTATATCATTTAGTCACCCTGTGACTATCAGATTTAAAGTAATACTAAATTACATAAAATAAACAATAAAAAAAGCCTGTCAAGTATTTGACAGGCAAGTAAAAACAAATATCATGCAATTATTTTATTAAATCAACACTTCGTTTTACAAATTTTGTTAAGTCTTCTCCCTTTAACATATTGTTTGCAAGAAGCGCTAAATCAACCAGTTGCTTGACATATTTATTTTCTGAACCGTATTTCTTTAATACATCTTTTTTCTTGTTTTTTAGCCCTTCAATTTTCTTATCAACATCAGTTAATTTATCTTTATCGGCCTGGTTAATTTCTTCTTCTTTCTTACCTTCTTTTGTTTTTTCCAATGTAGATTTTTCTTCTTCAACAGGTTTTAACTCTTCTAAAATTTTTGCTATTTTAGTTCCAACCTTCTTTTCTTTTTGCTCAAGAATTTTTTCAACTAAGCGATGATTCGAATTTAAAACCATATTATAGCTGTCAGGTAGTTCTCCATAAAAATTCATTCCACCACCACCCATAGCTGCCATATCTTTCATTCGTCGCATAAATTCAGACTGAGTAACCATTATTGGATCATCAGTTTCTTTTAGATTCTCAAACGAAACAGTAAATGTTGCGAATGTTGGTAACTGGCTTTCGAATATTTGAGTTAACTGATCTTTTTCTTCAACAGAAAGCTTAGACTCTTCTACATCTTCTTTTTTAATCAATTTATCAACTACATCAGAGTCAACACGTAAGAATCTTGAATTACTTAACTTTGGCTCAATATGATTAATAAAATGAGTATCCAGCTGACCATCCATTATTAACACATCGTAACCTTTTGCTTTCGCATTTTCGATAAAGGTATATTGTTTTTCCTGATCGGTAGCATATAAATAAATCAGGTTTTTATCTTTATCGGTTTGATTCTCTTTAATAATCTTCTCGTATTCATCGAAAGTAAAATACTTTCCATCGGTATTTTTAAATAATGTGAATTTTTGAGCTTTTTCGTAGAATTTTTCTTCAGTTAGCATTCCATATTCAATGATAACTTTTAAATCATCCCATTTCTCCTCGAATTGAGCACGATCATTTTTAAATATATCAGCAAGCCTGTCTGCTACTTTCTTAGTAATATGATTTGATATTTTCTTAACATTCGAATCGCTTTGCAAGTAACTACGTGAAACATTTAACGGAATATCCGGTGAATCGAGCACGCCATGTAGCATTGTTAAAAATTCAGGAACAATACCTTCAACGGAATCGGTAACAAACACCTGGTTAGCATACAACTGAATTTTATTTTTCTGAATCTCTATATTGTTTTTAATCTTTGGGAAATACAGAATTCCTGTTAAGTTAAACGGATAATCAACATTTAAATGAATATGAAATAATGGTTCATCAACAACAGGATAAAGTTTACTATAAAATTCTTTATAATCTTCGTCTTTTAAATCTGACGGAGTTTGAGTCCACAAAGGTTTAGTATCATTAATAATATTTAGTTTGTCAGTTTCAACCTCTTTATCGCCTTTCCATTCTTTTTGTTTCCCAAATGCAATTTCAACAGGCAGGAAACGACAATATTTATTTAACAAATCACTGATTTTTCCTTCTTCAGCAAATTCTTTCGATTCATCATCTATGTATAAAATGATATCAGTACCGCGATCTTCTTTTTCAACTTCCTCTATATTATATTCCGGGCTTCCATCACATGACCATTTAACAGCTTTTGCACCATCTTTATATGATTTAGTTACGATTTCAACCTTTTCAGAAACCATAAAAGATGAATAAAAACCTAATCCAAATTTCCCGATTATAGTTGTTTGGTCTTTAAATTTATTGAGAAACTCTTCGGCACTTGAAAAGGCTATTTGGTTTATGTATTTATCAATTTCTTCCTCGGTCATTCCAATACCTCTATCACTTATAGTCAGTGTTTTCTTTTTAGAATCTAAAGAAACTTTTACCGTTAGATCACCTAGTTCTCCTTTAAAATCACCCAATGATGCAAGTTTACTCATCTTCTGTGATGCATCAATGGCATTCGAAATAAGCTCTCTTAAAAATATTTCATGATCTGAATAAAGAAACTTTTTGATAATTGGAAAGATATTCTCTGTAGTTACACCGATTTTTCCTTTTTGCATTTTTTATATTATTTTAAGTTCAACATCAATTTATATGTGCCTTTTTTCAATATCTGTGCCAGAGAAATTTTCCTGACAAATAGACAGCAAATAACAAAAACTAATCAAATTAATGTGAAAATTTTACATGGCAAGTACAGTAATCAAAACACAAACCACTCAGGAAAAATCATATATAGTATTAATAAAGAAAGTATCATTCCGGCAACAAATAGCAAGAATATTCTTGTGAACCTCCTACTTACTTCTTTTTTTATCAGGAAATTCTTTTGACTAATAATACCTTTAATATTATTTTCAATACGTAGAATAATATTTTCATTCTTTTTTATAAAAGTATATGCTCCATAATGAAATGCCGATGAAACAATATTAATATCATCATTGTCAGAATATAATATAATTTCGGAATACGAATTAATTTCTTTTATTCTTTTTAAAACATCAAGCACTTCAACCTGGTTGTTATCTTCATCTAACTCTAATGAGGTCGAAAGAAATATTATAAAAATTTCTTTTCTGGTATGTTCTATATGAATAAAATCTTCAAAAAAATCTTTGCTACGTGAATAAATTTTTATGTTGTAATCGTTAACCTCTTCGAATTTCGCCAGAACATCCCTGATATACGAATCATCGTCATCGATAAAAATAACATTAGTATTATGTTTTGAAATGCGTCGTGCCATATAAGTTAAATTATTACTTAAATTTAAAACAATTATTATTACAAGTCAATAGTAAAGAGAAAATGAATCTATTCGATATTGTAATCCCGAACATCAATATCAAAATAAGCATTCCAGATACCTCGCTCAAATTTTAATCCATCATATGAGAAATCGGGTCCGTAAAATTCGAATTGGCCTTCCAAACTTGGTCGCGATGGAGACAAATGATCATAAATAATCATTTCCTTTTCTTCATCATAAGTCAAGGTCATATTTGTTTGAGCATTGAATTCAAAAATCACTCGAAATATAGGAATGCTTTGATTTTTAAAAACTTTATTACCAAATACGAGAAAATCATTTTTATCAAAATATAGTATCTCAATAATTTTCTTTTTGGTTAATAAATTATTTAAATCGGCACCTAATAATGTATAGTATACTTTTCCCTTATGCTTGTTGGTTATAATTTTATAATATAATGCACCATACCAGTTTTTATCATTTAATATTACCAACTCTGGTTTTTTAATATTATCCGAATCATCATTTAACTCATAAAAAATATAAGCTTTTTTTGATTTTTTATATTGAATAAATCCAAAATAGCGATGAGTTCTATCATTGTAAGGTAAATTCCAGGTTATAATTCGAAGTTTTTCGTCTTCTGATTTTATTATTCCAATATTTTTTAACGAATCAAAAGGATATGTAAAAGAGTTTTCATTTCTTAAAGCTTTCTTGAAATACTTAATTATCTGATTATTAAGCTCAATTTTATTATTATCATCCCTTTCGCTAGCAAGTAATGTAAAATAATATTGTAAAGAATCTTCATAAAGTTCTAATTCCCCCTGGCTTCCATTATTTCCAAACATTTCCTGTTTTTGAAATAACATGATAATAATCAACAAAATAATTATCTTAGTATAATTTACTACTGAAGCCTTCTTCATCTATTAATATTATTCGTTAATTAGTACTAACTATGTAAAATCATTTTTATTTACAGATTCCTCAATTGATTCATTTAGAATATCGCAAGCTTGTTTTATTTGATCTTCCGTAATTATTAAAGGCGGAGCAATTCTAAAAGCGCTATCATGAAATAAAAACCAATCCATAACAAGGCCTTTGTCAATAGCAATATCAATAACTTTTTTAACCTGATTAAAATCGTGTAATTCAACTGCCATGAACAAGCCTATACCCCGTATTTCTTTTATTTCAGAATGATTCAAATACTTTCTAAATAAATTTCCTTTACTTTTAACATTGTCAATTATTTTCTCATTAATAAGTACATCCAAAGAAGCACACGCTGCGGCACACGAAACCGGATGGCCTCCAAATGTAGTAATATGTCCAAGTATAGGGTTTGTTTTAAACCTCGACATAATTTTATTTGACGAAACAAATGCCCCGATTGGCATTCCTCCTCCCATTCCTTTTGCTATTGTCATTATATCAGGAACAATATTATATTCTTCAAATGCAAATAAATTACCAGTTCGGCCAAAGCCTGTCTGAATTTCATCAAAAATTAACAAGGCACCAACTGCGCTACATCTTTCACGAAGTTTTGTTAAATAATTGTCCTTTGGAAGTCTTATGCCTGCCTCGCCCTGCACAGGTTCAACTATTACACAGGCAGTTTTTTCTGTAATCAGATTTAAATCTTCATAAGAATTAAAGTTTAAAAAATTTATATCAGGTAATAAAGGCCTAAAAGAGTTTTTAAACTCTTCATTCCCCATTACACTGAGTGCTCCATGCGTACTTCCGTGATATGCATTTTTGAAAGAAATAATCTCAGATCGGCCTGTATATCTTTTAGCTAATTTTAATGCTCCCTCAATAGCCTCACTCCCTGAGTTAACAAAATATACTGAATTCAAATTTTCCGGTAATAGGCTTGTCAGTTTATTTGCAAATTCAACTTGCGGTGTTTGAATATATTCGCCATAAACCATTAAGTGCATATATTTCTCTACCTGGGTTTTTACTGCTTTAACAACTTTAGGATGCAAGTGCCCAACATTACTTACGGATACCCCGGAAATTAAATCAATATATGACTTACCTTTATTATCATACATGTATATGCCATTTGCACGTTCAATTTCCAGTTGTAAAGGAAAATCAGAAGTTTGCCCAACGTGTTGCAAAAAAAGTTGTCTTTGCGAAATCATATTACCAATTTTTAAAACAAAAAAAATGGGGATAAACCCCAATTTATTTCTTAAGGGGGCTTCTAATAATTCATTTATTTCCCCATTAGGTTGATATCTTTCATGAATCTATCCTTGTACGCCTTTCCAATTGGTATTGCTTTAATTCCGTCGTTACTCTTTATATAAATTGAATTATCCTCAATACGATTAATTTTACGAACGTTCACAATATATGAACGATGAACTCTTTTAAATTGAGAAACAGGGAGTTGGCTTTCGATTGATTTCATAGTAAAATGTATTGTAAACTTTTCATTATATGAAATTACAATAACATAGTTCTCCAAGGCTTCAACCCAGAGTATATCGTCATATTTTAATTGTACAAGAGCTGAATTTTTCTTGATAAAAATTTCGTCGGGTTCTTTCTTGCTCCTTGTATCATGAATGTTCTTTGATTTCAATACTGCTTTATAAAACCTCCCATAAGTAATTGGTTTCAGTAAATAATCCGTCACATCATAGCCAAAAGCTTCCAGGGCATATTTTTCTTTTGAAGAAACAATAATCACCTGAGGTAAATTTATTAGTGTATTTAAAAAATCGATACCATCCATCTCGGGCATCTCTATATCAAGAAAGATTAAATCAATTTCTTCCGTGTGCTTATCAAGAGCATTGATAGCTTCTACGGCATTTTGAAACGAGTTTTTAAGTTCAAGAAAATCTGTACGAGTAATAAATTCTTCTATAACTCGTCTTGAAAGGGCATCATCATCAATTACAATACAATTCATACTTTTCGTCTTAATATTCCCAAAAATAGAAAATTTCTGATAAGTTTTGAAAATATTTGTTTTAAAAAATTACATTAATATACGAAAATTAATGATTAAATGTTATTTTTCTTAGATAAAAACTCATTGACAAGTAAGGATGAGCTCTTGATTGTTTTCTTCAACCAAGTTAATTTTAATTCTTCTTTTTCAAAATCAGTCAGTTGCCAATTTATATCAGAGTTTCTTAACTTGCTTGTTAAATGATGAAGTATAATTGCAGCAGATACGGAAATGTTGAAACTTTCAGTAAATCCATACATAGGAATTTTTAAATATTCATCGGCATTTTCAATCATCAATTCTGATAAGCCCATCACTTCATTTCCAAAAAACAATGCCACTTTTCCTTTTCCCAGATCAAACTTTTCTAAATCGACATCTTCTTTATGAGGACTTGTAGCCACTATTCTATATCCGCTTTCTTTAAGCTTTTTTATTGCTTCTAAAGTATTGTTCTCCGTTTTATTATACTTTATAAGATTCAACCATTTTGATGATCCTAAAGCAACATCAGGATTTACTTCATACTTATTTTTATTTTCGATAATATGTATATTCTGTAATCCTAAACAATCTGAAGTTCTTAATACTGCACTAGCATTTTGCGACTGATAAATATCTTCTACCGCAACGGTAATATACCGTGTTCTGTTCTCAAGAACTTTATCAAACACTTCAAGTCTATTATCAGTTACAAATTGCTTAAGAAAGTTTATTAATTCAGCATTCATTGTATTACAAAAGATTTTATAAAAAAAGGGAGTACAATTTAATTGTACTCCCTGCTATTTTTTATCAATATGTTTAATTAACAGCGTCAGCTAAATCGCTACCAGCTTTAAATTTAACAACATTTTTAGCTTTAATAGTGATTGGTTTTCCAGTTTGAGGGTTTCTACCAGTTCTTGCATTTCTTTTAGCTACAGAAAAAGATCCGAAACCAACTAAAGCTACTCTCTCACCTTTTTTCAAAGAAGTAGTAGTACCTTTAATGAAAGCATCTAAAGCTTTTTTAGCATCAGCTTTTGTTAAACTAGCTCCACCAGCAATTGCATCAATTAATTCTGCTTTGTTCATAATAAAAAATTTTTTAGGGTTAGTAAAATAAATATTTTTTTTAGCTTCTACATACAAATATAGACTATTTCCAATGTTTAGCAAATGTTCTACAAAAAAAAATAACGAATTATTGATAAAAATGTTGATTTTGCTAATAATTGAACGAAAAAATGGTGCTTTAGAGTAAAATCGTATATAGTTTCCTCATTCAGCCGGTTAATCGGCTATCTGAATTTTCCTATAATATTTTTTCGGAAAATTTTGCTCAAATAAAAAATAATTATACTTTTGCCCCCGGAGAAATGGCAGAGTGGTCGAATGCGGCGGTCTTGAAAACCGTTGTACCGCGAGGTACCGGGGGTTCGAATCCCTCTTTCTCCGCCAAAAGAAAAGCTTGTCAGAAATGACAGGCTTTTTTTATACTATAAAGACTAGAGGGATGAGAACCAAAGCGATGGCCGGGGTTCGAACGGCAAAGCCCTCACGAGCATTGGCAGAGTCAAATCATCAAATAAATTATTAAATCACTCTAAAATTAAGAAATAATGAAATAAGTAAGGATGCGAGTAATCCCTCTTTCTCCGCCAAATTTTAAAGCAACCTACAAAACGGGTTGCTTTTTTTATTTTTACATTGGCACTTTCCGAAGTAAGCAATTATAATAAAAGATAATTAAAATTGAAGTTGTGAAATATTAATCACAACTTCTTTTTTTATATGATATTCTCATTTTATGATTTACGGGCATGTTTTGCTCATTTTTGGGCATAGTAATCCCAGGTGTGTAATGTATAACACATACATATTTAGATTATTATGCTGCCAGCTTGATTTTTCCTTTGGACATTCTTCGTCCAATCTCTAATGCATTTGCAGTATGTATCCCAAAAAAGATCCACAGGATTTCATTTTTTTTGGTTCGAGCTTTTACTTTTTTTAGATGATAATGTTCCTTTTCTTTACCAAAACTACCCTCTAATCTACTAGCTCTTTCTTTAGTAATCATGAAAGCTAATTGTTTACGAGATTTTTCATGTTTACCTGCTCTTCCTTTTCGACAAAAATCTGTACGAATATTATTTAATGTTGCAAATTTTCTATTTGCATTGGTTGCATATATAGCATCAGCACCCATTACTGTTAGTTTGGTATGTGTTAGTTCTTGAGTTAACCTTACAGTTGATTGAAAGTGAGTCCCTTCATTAAATGCGTCAAAACTTAAATGTTCTATAAAATTAATTCCATCAATTTGTATTTTGTTGACTTTTGCACCAAATTCTACTTTTTTAATTTCCTTTCCTCTTACAATTGGACGAATATAACTTTTTGCAATACTTACTATTCGATTTTTTGGACTCTCTCCGGTAGTAAATAGTTCTAATTGTTGGGTGTAAACTTTCTTGATTATTTCCCTGCGTTTATAATATTTATCAGAGATGTCAAAACTATAGTTTTCTTCAATCCAATCAAGTTCTTCATTAATCTTATGTAATAAGTTTAGAAGCGAACGTGTCAAGACTCGTTTGTCTTTAGATGGTTTGCGGCGTTTTCTACTATAATCAAAATAGCGAGGTTTCCACTTTAAATACTTTGTTCTCGGGAGCTTAATCTTTAAGCGTTTGCAGGTCAATCTCATTTGCCCATATGTCCAATCAACACATTCCCACAATAGCTTTTGATTTGTAGGAAACCTTACTTCACTCTCATAACAAGTAGCATCTGTTGTAGCGTGACCTAGCGCTTTCATATAGGGTAGCCAATAAGATGCAAAACATTTTTGTGCTTCATTAATATCAAAATTTTCTGCTAACTCTCCTCGTATTTGACTAACAATCCTAAAGTTACCTATTGACTCGTCTAATGAAAGAAACATGTCGCAAAAAAATTGATAATGAACATTAGCATTTAGTTGTTCAATAAGTCGTTGGTCAGAACAACAGGCGTAGTGTTTTAAAAACATCAGAGCTAATTTCCCTTTGGGACTAAACAAACAGTCCGGACCTTTTTTGGATTCTTTCAGATTAAATCTATATACCAAATCTTGCCATGGAATAGCTTGATAAATCTTACCCAGATTACTTTCTAAAAATTGAGCGTATACAACACCAAAATTTTCTTCTGGACTTTTAAATTCAAAATTGTGTTGAAACTGTGAAATTCTTCGTATTTTAGTCATAGTGTTGAAATGTAAACCCCGATTTTTAGTGTTTTCGGCACTTTTCGGGGTTTTATTATATCTAAATATACGAATAATTATCTGATATTCAAAGTGTTATTTACTTAAGAAGATGCCTACATTGCAGATAAGGGATGAGAACCAAAGCGATGGCCGGGGTTCGAACGGCGAAGCCCTCACGAGCATTAGCAGAGTTAAATCATCAAATAAATTATTAAATCAATTTAAAATTAAGAAATAATGAAATAAGTAAGGATGCGAGTAATCCCTCTTTCTCCGCCAAATTTTAAAGCAACCTACAAAACGGGTTGCTTTTTTATTTTATAAAAATTCGAATTGAGTTATTTTTTTGTAGTAAGCATTTAATTTTAACAACTCTTCGTGATTTCCCTGTTCAACTATCTTTCCCTGATCAACCACAATAATTTTATCTGCATTTTTAATAGTTGACAAACGATGTGCAATAACTATTGTCGTACGATCCTTCATTAAGTACTGTAATGCTTTTCTAACCATTAACTCAGATTCGTAATCTAATGCAGATGTAGCTTCATCAAGAATTAATATTGGGGAATTTTTTAATAAAGTTCTGGCAATACTTATTCGTTGTTTTTCACCTAAGGATAATCTACCTCCATCTTCGCCCAAATTGGTATTATAAGCTAATTCCTTTTCAATTATAAAATCATGGGCAAAAGATAATTTTGCAGCTTCTTCAACTTCTTCTATAGTTGCATTTGGGTTTCCAAATAATATATTATTATGTATGGTATCATTAAATAATACCGGTTCTTGATTAACATATCCGAATAAACCTCTAAGAGAATCAATATTATAATCTTTCAAAGGAATACTATCAATTAAGACACTTCCAGAATCAGGATCAAAGAAACGAAGCATTAAATCAACAATAGTAGATTTTCCTGAACCTGACTGCCCTATCAAAGCAATGGTTTGACCTTTTTCTATTGTAAAATTTATTTTATCAAGCACAGAAATAGAATCCTTATCATAAGCAAAAACGACATCTTTAAATTCTATTTTGTTCTTAAATTCAGGAATTCTGGTAGCATCAGGTTTTTCAGTAATTTTATACTCATGCTTTAAAATAGAATTTATACGATCTACAGATGCCATTCCTTTTACAATATTATAGTATCCATTTGAAAATGATCGGGCAGGTCTGATAACTTGCGTAAAAACTGCCAAATAACCAATAAAAACCGGAGAAGACAAATTACTTTCGGCACCTAAAACCATTTTTCCTCCCACCCACATAATAATAAGAATAGAAATTGTCGAAATAATATCGCTTACCGGGTTAGCTAAGGTTCTTTTTCGCCAAACTTTACTAAACAAATTACTATAAAATTGATTTATTCTTCTGAACCTGTTTTCTACAAATCCTTCGGCATTAAAAGCTTTTACTATTTTAATTCCAGATAATGTTTCTTCGAGCATTCCTACCAAAGCTCCCATTTTTTGCTGGCCACGGATCGTTCTCTTCTTTAAAGTTTTACCTATTTGCCCAATAATCAAAGCCGAAAAAGGAAATATTAAAATTACAATTAATGTGAGCTTAGCACTCATAAAGAATAATACATATAAATAAACAATTATTAATATTGGATCTTTAAAGAGCATTTCGAGCGAGGAAATTATTGAAACTTCAATTTCTTTAACATCAATGATTATTTTTGAGATAATGTTACCTCTCCTTTCATCTGAAAAATAACTTAAATCAAAACCTAAGATTTTATTCATTAATTCATTTCTAACATCTCTAACCACACTAATGCGAATATGTATAACAAGTGATTTGCTAATAAATAAAAAGATATTCTTCAGAAGAGTAAATACAAAAACTATCAGAATAATAAATAATAATGCTTGAATATGTCCTTTATCCGTAACTATTTTACCTAAATAATAATTAAAGTTATGTTGGACAGCCTCAGCAGACAACCTAAAAATAACAGGATTACTAACAAACTGTTGTGTTGAAAAAAGCAAACCCAGAAAAGGTATTACCATTGTAAAAGAAATAACTGAAAATACAGCAGCAAATAAGTTTAAGATAACACTCAGTAAAGCAATTATCCAATAAGGAACTAAATATTTCAATATTGACAAAAACTTTCTCATACTATAATTTTTACCTTCGATTTAAACCAAAGGTAAAACAAATTAGGGTATTTTCTGAAAATCAAATTAGATTCCTGTATAATTAAAAGGAGTAATTTCTTTCAACTCTTTCTTTAATTTATCGGTAAGTTCTAAATTATCAATAAACTGATGAATACTTTCTTTTGTAATTTTGTCGCCAGTACGGGTTAAATCCTTCAAGGCTTCATAAGGATTTGGATAAGCTTCTCGACGCAATATTGTTTGAATAGCTTCTGCAACTACTGCCCAATTTTCTTCTAAATCAGCATTTATTGCTATTTCGTTTACTATAACTTTGTTTAAACCTTTAAGTAAAGATTTGAAAGCAATTATTGTATGTGAAACCGGTACTCCAGTATTTCTTAAAACGGTTGAGTCTGTTAGGTCTCGTTGCAAACGAGAAATTGGCAACTTAGCCGATAAATGCTCATATAATGCATTTGCAATACCAAAATTCCCTTCAGCATTTTCAAAATCGATAGGATTAACTTTGTGTGGCATTGCTGATGAACCAACTTCTCCTTTAACAACTTTTTGCTTGAAATAATTCATCGAAATATAAGTCCAGAAATCACGGGACAAATCAATAAGAATATTATTTATTCTTTTCATAGCATCAAAAGTTGCAGCTAAGTTATCATAATGCTCTATCTGAGTTGTAGGTTGCGAGCGATGGAGTTTTAAAATATCATTCACAAAATGATTCCCGAAATTGTTCCAGTCGATTTCAGGATATGCCACATGGTGTGCATTAAAGTTCCCTGTTGCTCCGCCAAATTTTGCAGAATACGGAATAGTCTTTAATTGTTTAATTTGCTGTTCAAGTCTTTCAATAAATACTCTTATTTCTTTACATAATCGAGTGGGCGAAGCTGGTTGCCCGTGGGTACGAGCTAACATTGGAATCGATGCCCACTCTTGGACTAATGATTTCAATTTATCTATTAACTCATTAAAAACAGGATAATATACTTCTTCAATAGCATCCCTTAACGAATATGGAGTAGCAGTATTATTAACATCTTGAGAGGTTAAACCAAAATGAATGAATTCTTTGTATTTAGTCAAATTTAGTTCATCAAACTTTTCTTTTATAAAATACTCAACAGCTTTTACATCATGATTTGTAACTTTCTCTATATCTTTAATTTTACGAGCATCATCAGTATTAAAATCATCATAAATAATTCGCAAATCACAATATAGTTTTTTATCAAAATTGGCTAACTGAGGCAATGGTAATTCACACAAAGCAATAAAATATTCTATTTCAACCAGAACACGATACTTAATCAATCCAAATTCAGAAAAATATTTTCCAAGTTCATCTACTTTATTTCTATAACGTCCGTCAACCGGAGAAATTGCTGTTAATGTAGTAATGCTCATGATTGTATTTTTAAATAAATGTCGAAATTCTCAGTACAAATAAAATCAACTACAAAATAAACAAAAACAATTTACTTTACTATTATAATAATGGGAGCAATTGTATATTTGTTATTCTTAATTATGCAAAGATGACAAAAATTAAAATATCTGCTATTTCCTATACTAATGCTTTACCTTTTATTTATGGCATTGAAAATAGTAAAATTCTAAATCATATAGAACTCTCTAAAGATGTTCCTTCTGTTTGTGCACAAAAATTATTGGACAATAAAGCTGATATTGGTTTAATTCCTGTTGCTGTAATTCCAAAACTTAATCATTCAGAGATTATTTCAGATTACTGCATTGGAGCATCCGGACCTGTTAGATCTGTTATTTTAGCATCGTTTAGGCCTTTAAATGAAGTAGATACTATTTATCTCGATTATCATTCAAGATCGTCGGTTATGCTAACTCGAATTATGGCAAAGAAATTCTGGAAAATAAATGTTAAATGGACAGATACCACTGAAGGTTTTGAAAATAGAATAAAAGAGAACGAGGCCGCTGTAATTATTGGAGATAAAGCATTAACGGCAGAAAAAAAATTCCCATTTATATATGATTTAGCCGAAGAATGGATTAAAAATACAGATTTACCATTTGTTTTTGCTGCATGGGTTAGCAATCGTAATCTTGGAGAAAACTTTAAAAATGAATTTAATAATGCCCTGAAGTATGGTATAAATCATATTGATGAGATGATCAAAACATATGATTTCTCATATTTACCAAAACATATTGACCCAAAAGAATATCTTGAAAAAAATATTGATTATCAACTAGATGATAAAAAAAATAAAGGACTTAATTTATTTCTAAAATATGCTGATGAATTTGAAACTTGAAATTTGAAATTTGAAATCAGAAATTAAAATGTAGTGCCTTAATGACTACTGAATAACTATTGAATGACTATCGAACTACAACTAAAGATAATAAAATATAAAAAGATGAAAAAAATACTATCACTATTTATTATTATAACGGCAATCATAAATCAATCAATATTATTTGCCCAAAATGATACTGTTCCGGATATTGACACTTCGAAAACAATCGTTTTTGTTTTTGATATTAATAAAAATATAGAACCGGGTATGTGGCGACAAACCCAGAAAAGTTTTGAAGAAGCAAAAAAAGCCAATGCCAATTACATTATAATTAATGTAAATACTTATGGTGGCATGGTAAATATGGCCGATTCTATCCGAACTAAAATTTTAAACAGTCCGGTACCTGTGTATGTTTTTATTGTAAATAATGCAGCATCTGCCGGTGCATTAATTTCAATTGCTGCCGATAGGATTTATATGAAAACCGGAGCCAAAATAGGATCAGCATCCGTTGTTGACCAAACAGGAAAAATAATGCCCGAAAAATACCAATCGTACATGCGTTCAACAATGCGCGCAACAGCAGAAGCTCATGGGAAAGATACTATTATTAATGAAACTGGTGATACAATCGTAAAATGGAGGCGTGACCCTAAAATTGCCGAAGCGATGGTCGATCCAAGAATTTATATTGAAAATGTTACAGATACAGGACAAATTATTGCCTTCACTGCAAATGAAGCACTGGAAAACGGTTACTGCGAAGCTATCGTTGGAGACATTAAAGAATTACTGGAACATGCAGAAGTTGAGAACTATGAAATAAGTAAATATGAGCCGACTAAAATGGAAAACCTAATTGGATTCCTGGTTAGCCCTGCCATTCAAGGAATTCTAATAATGTTAATTGTTGGTGGAATTTACTTTGAGCTACAAAGTCCCGGAATAGGATTTCCTCTTGGGGCTGCAGTTGTGGCAGCCATATTATATTTTGCACCACTCTACCTTGAAGGTCTGGCCGAAAACTGGGAAATGGTAATTTTTGCTATAGGCTTGATTTTGATAATTCTTGAAATATTTGTTATTCCGGGCTTTGGTATAGCAGGAATCGGAGGACTCATTTTAGCCTTAACGGGACTGGTTTTAAGTATGGTCGATAATATTATATTCGAATTTGAATTTCATGCAGTAGAAGCAGTTACTACAGTCCTTAAATCTTTTATGATTGTCTCTGTTTCTATATTTTTATCATTCATACTATCGCTTTATTTAAGCAAAAAAATGCTTACTTCCGAAACCTTTTCATGGATTGTTTTAAACTCAACACAAAAGAAAGAAGAAGGATTTGTTGGGGTTGAAAGCAGTCAAAAGGAATTAATTGGGAAAACAGGAATAGCATCTACAGATTTACGACCAAGTGGTAAAGTAGAAATAGAAGATGAGACTTATGATGCAAAATCTGAAATTGGATATATTGAAAAAGGACAAAAAGTAAAAGTAATTGATTTTAAGTCCGGGCAATTATATGTAATGAAAGCTGAATAAAATGGATAATTATATAATCCGTGATTACAATAATGAAGATTTTGAGAAGTTAAACAAACTCTGGCAGGAAACCGAATTAGGAGGAATCCAACGTGGCGATAGTACCCAAATTATAGAACTTAGCATTAAATTAGGTGGCAAACTGATTTTACTTGAAAACACGAATACAAAAGAAATTTTTGGATCTTCATGGATGACATTCGATGGCAGGCGAATTCATCTTCATCATATTGGTGTTAAACCATCTTATCAAAATCAAGGATTTGGAAAACTACTTACAAAAGAATCATTGAAATTTGCAAAAGAAAAAGCTTGTCAAATAAAACTGGAAGTACATCAAAGCAATAAAAAAGCAATTGAGATTTACAAAAAACTTGGATTTGCCTTCTTAGGTGATTATGATGTATACATTATCAGAGACACCAATTCCATTAACTTTTAATGTTAAATTTTATTAAATTCTATCTAAAATTTTATTTAAATTTTTTTGTACGAGTAATAATCTGTACTTTTATAGTTCGTGTCTAACCTTAAAAACCATACCGTTATGACATTAACATTCAACGAGTTACGAAAAATCAAAAATCGATTACCTCATGGTGCAATTAGAAGAATTGCAAACAACTTAAACATGAATGAGGAAACTGTAAGGAATTATTTCGGAGGTACAAATTATCGCGAAGGTGAAACGATTGGGATCCATTATGAACAAGGTCCTGATGGAGGTATTGTAACAATTGACGATACTACAATTTTAGATATTGCTATTAAAATGACCGAAGAAACACAATCTAAAAATTAAGATTGAAAAAATTTCTTAAAAAAAGCAGTCCCGAAAATTTTCGGGACTGTTTTTTTAGGACTAGTCAACTTTGTATTTTTGCCATCGATGGAAATATTAAAGAATCATATACAATCAGCAGAAAAAAAATGGCTGGAGCAATTGTATAACTACTGTCAAAAAGTATTTACTGACAAAAAGATACCCTCGCACAATCATACTCATCATTTAAGAGTTTGGGAATACACTAAAGAAATTCTTTATGCTATAAACAATTCTTGTGAGATTAATTACAATTTGGTTGAATCTTGTTTAATAGCTTCCTTATTTCATGACATCGGTTTAACTGTAACTTTAAAAGAAAATCATGGAGAAGAAAGCAAAAAGATTTGTGAAAATTATTTTAAAAACAATAATATAGAAATACCTGAAAAATTTGAAGAAATACTTTATGCCATTGAAAAACATGATGATAAAGATTATAAATTACACAATCATACTCTCGATTCAGTTTTATCAATTCTTTGCAACGCAGATGATTTAGATGCCTTTGGTAAAATCGGGGTAATTCGATATACTGAAATTTACTTGCTTAGAGGAATTAATCTTAACGAATTACCAAAATTGGTTATTAAAAACCTTGATAAAAGATTTGCAAATTTTGAAAAAACTCACAAAGGTTTCTTTGAGTTATATAATAAACATAAAAACCGCTATTTGACTACCAGAGAGTTTTTTAAAGAATTACAAGGTGAGTAAAATTATCATTAGTACAACACACATTCTTGTGTGTTGATATTATCATCAGGCAAGAATGCCTGATGTACTTCTATTTCACTACAAAATCCAATAATTTTTCATCCTCGATATATGCAGTAAGCCTGTCTCCTATTTTTACAGGTCCAACTCCTGAAGGTGTTCCCGTAAATAAAAAATCACCAATTTTTATTGTCATGTATTTTGTCACATGCTCTATCAGTTCATCTACTTTAAAAATCATTTCACCGGTATTAGCTTTTTGAACAAGCTTACCATTTAATTCCAGTCTAAAATTGATATTATTAATATCTTCAAATTTATCTAATGATATAAAATTACTTATTGGTGCTGCACCGTCGAATGATTTTGAAACTTCCCAGGGTAAACCCTTCTCTTTACATTTTTGTTGTAAATCACGTGCGGTAAAATCAATTCCGAGTCCAATTTCATTATAATATCGATGAGCAAATTTGGAGGCTATATTTTTACCCAATCGGTTTATTTTTACTACAATCTCAAGTTCATAATGAATATCGTTTGAAAAATCAGGATAAAAAAAAGGCTGATTATTACGAAGTAAAGCTGAATCGGGCATTAGAAAGAAAATTGGTTCTTTTGGAACCGGATTATTTAACTCTTTGGCATGATTAATATAGTTTCGACCGATGGCAATTATTTTCATGAAAATAGATATTAGTAGTGAGATATGAGTATCGAGACAATCTTGATACTTGATACTCACATCCTGATACTATTAAGTTACGAATTAAATTTCCTAAGCTTAATTGCTGTTAAAACCTTTTTAGTATAAAGCGGAAAATCGCTATTTAACATCCAGCTAAAATATCCCTGGTCTTTTTCTAAAACAGAGTCAACCGTTTGTCCTTTGTATTTTCCAAAATTGAAAACTTCTTCTCCTTTATCGTTATAAACTATTCGTCCGGCAAAGTCAGCATTTTTATTATGCGATGAAAACTTAGAAAGTTCTTCCACATTATTATTCAATTCAGTATAACGATCAATTTGAGCTTTCAGAATTTCGTAAGTAGCTATCGTATCAGCCTCAGCACTATGAGCATTATCTAAATTCTTTTCGCAATAAAATTTATACGCAGCACTTAATGTGCGTTGCTCCATTTTATGGAAAATTACCTGTACATCAATTAAACGATGTTTTTTTAGATCAACATCAAGACCTACTCTTAAAAATTCTTCAGCTAATAATGGAACATCAAATTTATTTGAATTATAACCAGCCAAATCGCATCCTTCAATAAATTTTGCAACATCCTTTGCCACAATATTAAAAGTTGGTTCATCCTTAACATCCTCATCACTAATTCCGTGTATTTCGGTTGATTGTGGCGGAATAGGCATCTCAGGATTTATGCGCATTGTTTTTGTTTCTTCTTTTCCATCAGGCATTACTTTGTGGAGCGAAATCTCAACTATTCTATCATTTGCAACATCAACTCCGGTAGTTTCGAGGTCGAAAAATACAATTGGCTTTGTTAAATTTAATTCCATTATTGTGTATTTATTTATTTGTATTGAAAAAAAAAGAGTTTCGACTGAAACTCTTTTCAAATATCTATTCTAAAGACATTAAACGTTGATCATCATTGGCATTAGTAACATCAATACATCTTCGTCATCGTTTTCTTTTTCAGCAGGGAATAAAATTCCTGCACGAGAAGGGTCAGATAATTCAACCAACACATCTGTTGATGCTATGTTTGATAATATTTCGATTAAAAAAGAAGACTTGAAACCAATTTCCATATCATCGCCTTCATATTGACAATTTAAACGTTCATTCGCTGATATTGAAAAATCAATATCCTGAGCAGAAACATTTAACTGGTTTCCTTTTAAATCCAATTTTACTAAGTTACTTGCCTGGTTAGAAAATAATGCAACACGTTTTAATGCATTGTACATTTCTAAACGATCAATTGTTAATTTATTTGGGTTATTTGTAGGAATTACCGAATTGTAACTTGGATAATTTCCTTCAACTAACCGTGAAACTAACTTATAATTTGATAAAGTAAAAAATGCATTTTTATCATCAAACTCAAGCATTACATCGTTTTCTTCTTTCGGAAGAATTGCTTTTAATAATGAAGCAGGTTTTTTAGGAAGAATAAATGTTGATTCCTGATCAGCTTTAACATCTGTTCTACGATAACGCACTAATTTGTGAGCGTCCGAAGCAACAAACGTCATGTTGTCAGGGAATAGTTCAATATAAATACCATTCATAACCGGACGTAATTCATCATCGGCTGTGGCAAATAATGTTTTTGTGATTCCACTTAATAAAACATCAACAGTTAATTGAATCGAAGTTTTTTGATCATCCTTAATAACCGGCAATTGTGGAAAATCTTCACCATTCTGACCAACAACATTATACTTACCATTTTCAGTTGTAATAACAACACCAAAACTTTCGGTATTAATATCAAAAGTTAATGGTTGATCAGGGAACTCTTTTAATATATCAGTTAAGATTCTTGCGGGAATAGCAATACTACCTTCATCAGTAACATTTTCTAATGTTATGGTTGTTATCAAGGTAGTTTCTAAATCCGATGCAGTAATTTTCAGCTCATTATCTGATAACTGAAAAAGAAGATTATCAAGAATAGGCAAGGTATTTTTATTGCTAATAACCCTGCTAATTGCCTGCAAATGACTCAATAATTCTGTACTGGAAATAACAAACTTCATCTGTATCTAATTTTTATAATTTTTATGATTTCGGTTATTGTATTGTCTTCTAATTTAGATTATCAATAATACGAAAAAAAAACCAAGTAGCCAATAAGCCTACATGAATTTTATGTTAGCGAAAATAATCAATTTCTTTGAATAAAGGATCAAAAATATAATATTGAATAATTATTAATTCATTATTATTGTTAAAAGTAGCATAAGCTCTGTCATAATCAAACTGTGCTTTCTGTCCAAATTCGTCATATTCTTTTTCGGGTGGTTTTCTATATATTGCTATTTTATTTGTATTTCCGTGTATATCTTCAACTGTAATAATATTAAAAGGTTTTGTTTGTAAAACAGAATCAAGCATAGTTTTATTTAGGTTTTCAACTACATCTTCAAAAACAATTCTTTGAAAATATGTGAAATACCTAGCGACCTTATCAACATTAAAATTTTCAACAAAAGTTTTATTACTTAGATTTTGTATAGCAAAAGTACCATCGTTATAATTTATTACACGAAATGATTTAGACGTATTCTCAGGATATTCTACTACAATATTTTTAATATTTTGAGGTAGATAATTAAAAGTAGTTTTATCTCTCCAAAAGTTTTCGTCAATAATAAATAGATCTGCTACTAAGCCTTTAAATAACGGGATTCGAACAATAAATGGTTCCGATGATTTGTACATCATCATGTAAGTTTTACTATTGTTCATTTCCGGTTTACTTACATAATACTTTTTAAGCGTTCTATTCTTTTTGAAAACCTCAATCAAAACACCATCAGATTTCAAAATTAATGCAACTTGTTCTTTTTCCACTTTTGAAACAGGTGCAAGTATATCGATACGGTTAATCGCCATCATAAAATTTTCGATACTTCTGTTTGTTGCCCTGTATTTGTTATTTACTTTCCAGTGATCAAATTCTTTTTTAAGAATAAGATTTTTATCTCCATTTGAAATCTTAATTTTGGTGATAATATCTAATGACTCAACAGCAAAAGAAGCATTACGTAAATTGAGAGATCCTTTTGAATTTGAGAAATAATATATTCCTGCAATTGCAATTAAAACAACTATAATAATAAATAATTTTATATTTTTCATTTAATAACGTTTAGTACATGTTTTGAAGATAGCATTTTAGTATCAAACCAAAAAAACCAGCTTTTGTTATACACTGGCTATTTTATCACTACAAACTCTCTAAAATTGTTTCTGGCAATTTGCTATTTTTCTTAAATCGCTACAACATTTCCTAAGTCTTTTTGTGTATTCATCAAACTAGCATTACGAAAATGTCTATTTACTTCATTTATTAGTCTATAAGGTCTATTAAAAGCCTCTTGAGAAACCTTAAAATAATGAGAAAGTTTCCTAATAGTATCTTTAGAAAGTCCTTTGTGATAGTTTAAGATTTTTGATACAGTTCCTTTTGATAAGTCTAAAATTTCAATAAGATCTTTGTTTTTTAACTTATTTTCCTCCATTAAAGCTTTTATCAACTCAACAGGATTCAAGTCATCTAATGAATTGTGCTCAGCATCCCATTTTTCAATCAGCAAATTGAGCAAATCTATTTCATCAAGCATATCTTCATTGTTTTGAATTATCAGCTCTTCTAAAATATTGCAATATTTATCGTATTGCTTTTTATTTTTTATAATAGTGTATTTTAATAACCCCATTTTATTAATTTTTAAATCCTATAATCTAATATATACTAACAGTATACTGTTTCCCTTCATTGCAAAGCTTTGTATATACTTCATGAGTTCCTATCCACTTTACAAATAAATGAATTCTTGTTTTTCCAAAATGGTAGCGACAAATCATTCTATATTTGTTGCCACCAATATTAAAAACTACACGTTCAGAACCATTTCCTAATATATCTGCACTATTAAATGTTGATATAATATCACTAGGTTCATTCCAATCTATTCGCTTTATAATAGAAAGCCACATTGCAAAAGACACTTTACTTTGAGCATTTCCCTTGATGTACTCTTCTATTGTCTGCTTTTTTATTAAATGTGCTTTCATACATTACAACGCAAATATATAAAACAAGTTTCACAAAAGGAAACTTTTAATTATTTCTTTAATGCTTTTTCTGAAACCAAATCAACTTTTAATTCTAATTCTTTTTTTATACGAAAATCCTATAAATATGCCATTTTCAAAGAAAACCTTTTATAAAGTATATTTCCTTTTCCTAATGTAAGCAAGCAATATTGCAAATATTATAATAAATAGAACAGGTAGAATTGTATTAATTATTTTCCACTTTGTTTTTTCTTCCTGTATTTTTGATTTATCAAGTAATCGTAATTTAAATTCACGCGATCTTATATCGAGTATACCACTTTCGTCAACCAGATAATGAACAGCATTCATCACAAACTCTTTGTTTCCATAAGTTTGCTTTGTATACCTGTCGTAACCTAAAGGAGTAATAAAAATACCATCGGCTCTTTGTCTGACATCATTTTTAATAATATCAGCATCGGAAACAACAATCATCTTTGTGAATTTGCTCTTTTCTTTAAAATTAAATTCCTGCCCCGCAATATATTCATTGATCATCCGGTTTTTAAATACCGATTCAAATTGCCCTTTCAGAATAACAGCTATCGGGTTATTCTGTTGATTAAAAGTTAAAGGGTCCAACTTTTCACTTACCTGTGTTAAACTCACCAATAATGGAACATTCAATACTCTGGAATTAGGTGAAGAAGTTAATAAGACTTGCTTTTTAATTTCCGAATTACTCCCAACAGTATCAATCACACCTGGGAACTCTGATTTTATCATATTCAGGTTTTTAGTAACAGGATTATTATCAGGAGCAACAAGTAAAGGGAAATATAACCACGGAGCCGGAGCAAATTTAGGTTGAGTTCCTGCTATTGCTGTATTTACAGGGATAACTGCACACTGAACATCCTGAATAACATTAGGATTTATACGAACACCATATTTAAACAACTGATCGCTAAGATTTATATCGTTCATTAAAGCAAAGGTGGCTCCTCCTGCTGATAAACTATCCATGCTTATTTTTACAGATTCTACAAACCAAAGTACTTTCCCTCCGTTCATAATATACTGGTCAACAATAAATTTGCTTTTTTCGGTATATTGTTCTGTAGGCCCGGCAATAATCACAGCATCATACGGATCGAGAATATTTATATACTCTTTGATAGTAACCCGATCAATCTCATAATATTCATTTAAAGACCTTGTGATATCTCCGGTATAAAACTCGTCTAGTTCTCCCTGCCCTTCAATAAATGCTATCTTCTTTCGCTGTTTGGTAGTTATTTTTCTGATTGCGTCAATAAATTTATATTCCAAAGATTGAATCGAATTATTCAAATTTACTTCTGCTGACAATCCCGGGTTATTGACCAATAAATTTATCGGTGTTTCCTTTTCCTGATAAGTAATAATTGCACCGGGGAATAATATTTTTTCCGCCAAACCTCCTTCTTCATCTCGATCTTTTACATTAGTAGGATTCAAGCCGCGGTCATATAAATCCTGATAAAGCGCATTTCGTTTCGATTGATCACTTGATTTTGATGGATTAATAAATTGATATTGAATATTACTACTTGCAATTACCCTGAACTCGTCCATCAACTCATGAATTGATTTTTGCATTCGTTGAAAACCTATAGGCATTTCACCATCAAGATAAATTTCAATGTAAACAACATCCTCTAACGAATCAAGAATTTCAACTGTTGCATCAGAAAGTGTATATCTTTTATCAGCAGTAAGGTCTAATCGAAAGTATATATTTGAAGATATATAACTAACAAGTAGAATAATTACCAGGGCAATAATTAGTTGTATTATATTTTGTTTCTTGAGGTTCTTTTTCATTGCTATTAGTTTTACCACTTCCTGCTTTGTAAAATTGTTTTGGTAATTAATAGGAAAAATGCAATTACGCTAACAAAATAAATCATATCACGACTATCAATAACACCCCTGCTCATCGATTTATAGTGTTCATTTATCCCAAGGTTTATTACAAATCCATCAATGCTTTTAAAAATGACTAATTCACTTAAATAATCGAATCCGATATAAACTATAAAACATATAAGCATTCCAATAATAAACGCCACAATTTGATTTTCAGTAAATGAAGATGATAATGTTCCTATAGCAACATAAATCCCTGCTAAAAAAAACAAACCGATAAACGAACCCCAGGTTCCTCCAGTATCAATATTCCCTACAGGATTTCCCAATTGATAAACCGAATAGAAATAAATAAGTGTTGGTAAAATTGAAAACAGCACCAAAAGCAAACCTGCAAGATATTTTGCAAAAATAATCTGAAAATCAGATAAAGGACGAGTAAGTAACAATTCTATTGTACCTGATTTTTTTTCATCGGCAAACATTCGCATTGTGACTGCCGGTGCAAGAAACAGGAACACCCAAGGGGCAATCGTGAACAAAGTATCCAGGTTCGCGTATCCTCCATCTAAAACATTATTACTTCCGGGAAAAATCCACATAAACAAGCTGTTTATTACCATAAAAACAATGATAACAATATAGCCTGTTAAAGAACTGAAAAATCCGCTAATTTCTTTTTTTAAAAGCGTATACATGATTGGTTTTTATTTGAACACAAATTTAGCTTTTAAATTTTTTAAACAAAATCAAGCATTAGTAAATTCTTAATACCTGAGTTAGATTTAATAATGATTGCATAAATATCTAAATTACATCTATTGGCGTGTTTTTGTCTTTGTGTAACCTTTGAGTTTTCGTGCCTTTGTGGCAACTTTTAAATATTTTTATGCCACTAAGACACCAAAACACCAAGAATTCACCAAGATTTAATATAAACATCTGATATATTGAAAATTCTATTTCTATCTTACGTTAATAGTTATATATATTGTTGTTCATGAAAAATCAATTGTTAATTTTGTAATTCATTTTTTGAAATTGATTAAATGTTTGTTAAACGATTTATTATAATATTCATTGCATTTGCATTTCCATTTTTTGTTAAAGGACAGTTTTCCGAATCTATAAAAAAGGGATTAAATTTTGAAACTGATTTTGGTTATGGTTTTGTTATGCCTCATCATAAATCAATTGAATATATGCTTGAAGATCATATCAAAACTTTTGACCTGAAAGTGACAAAAGCAAGTTATGGAAATAAATACTGGAATCAATTGTACCGATATCCTTATTACGGGATTGGTTTTTACAGATCAAATCTTGGGAACAATGATGTTTATGGATATGTTAATGCATTATACTCTTATATAAAAGTTCCAATTATTGGAGCTTCAAACAGAGCTAATCTGAGCTGGCAATTTGCTTTTGGCGCTTCGTATATAACAGATTATTTTGATATCGAAGATAATCCACAAAACCTTGCTATTGCTTCTTATTTAAATATGTTTATTGATTTTAGTCTTCAGTCAACAATTCCTCTGTCTAAACAACTATCGCTTACAAACGGTGTTCGTTTCACACATGTTTCCAATGGAAAGGTAAAATCTCCTAACAAAGGATTGAATGTAATTTCAGGCTCAGTTGGTTTACAATACCAGCTAAACGATAAACCTGAGCGGATACAACCAGAGCTTCCTCAAATAGAAAATAAAAATGAATACACTATAATTTATGCGGTGGGTGTTAAAACCAAATCACGATATGAGCCAGGTTATTATTTTGCCTCATCGTTAATGCTGAATTATAACAGGAATTATTCTCTAAAAGGACGATGGGGATTAGGAACCGATATCTTTTTTGACGGAACCAACAGGCAATATTCTCAAAATACAGATAAAGCCGATATAATAAATTCAGATTTGTACCAGGTTGGATTACATGCCGGACATGAATGGGTTATTGGCCGTATGGCACTGGTAATTAATATTGGAGGATATATTTACGCTCCTGTTGAAGTTTTAGCTCCAATATATAGCAGAATTGGATTACGTTACAGAATAAATGATAAATTCATAACTAATTTTACACTTAAATCGCATTGGGCAAAAGCGAGTTTTCTTGAGTGGGGAATTGGATATGCTTTTTAATTGATTATTGACAAATGAAAAATTATTTATTTATACTACTTATTTTTTTAATCACTTCGTGCGATGATGCTTTATTCAATGCAGGAAGTATTATTACAAAAAATATTGAAATTTCAGATTTTGATGAGATATATGTAGAAGACATTTTTGAAATCTATTTAATACAGGATACTGTATGCAAAATCGAGGTAAAGGGAGGAAGTAATGTCATACCTAATCTTGAATTTAATGTTGATGAAGATAAAAAACTTACCATTAATGATAATAATTCAGCTCGCTGGTCAAGAAATTACGATAAAATTAAGCTATACATTTCAGTAGATACATTAAGGTTTTTAGAATTAAATGCCCCATCAAAGATTGTATCGCAAAATACATTAATTACTCCCGAGCTTAAAATATTTTCAATTGCAGATTTTGCAGAAATTGAAGTAGATTTAGTTTGTAATAATTGTTATGTGGTTAATTCAGGAACATCGGGAGGTATAATTAATCTAAGCGGAGAAACAAATTCATTTACATTCTGGGCACGAGCATCCATTCAGATAAATGCAGAAAATTTCATTGCTAATTATGTTACTGTTAAAAGCGAAAGTATTGGTGATTGTAGTATTTATGTAAACAAAGAGCTTTCAGTTGAAATCTTAAGATCGGGGAACGTATATTATAAAGGAAATCCTGAAACTATTGAATATGTAAACGAGAAGGCAAAAGAACAACTCATAAGACTGGATTAAATCAACCCTAGTGTGACAATTACTAAATTCCATTACTTATTTCACGTCCTTTTTTCCTTTCTGCTGCGTTAAAATTATTAACCGTAGCTAAGGCTAGCTGTCATTCCCGCGCAGGCGGGAATCTGTATTCTATCTAAAAGATTCCGGGTCAAGCCCGGAATGACATTGTCATTTCTTTATTGTGCTTGAAGATAATCATAAATGAGTTTTGCAACTCTTTCCGAAGCTCCTGTACCACCTAAAACTTCCCGAAGCTGTTTATACTCATCTAACATTTTGTAGCGATAATCATCATCAAAAAGAATTTTATCCAATTCTTCTTTTACCTTTTCCGGGTTCATATCAAACTGAAGAAGTTCTTTAACTACTTCTGAATTCATAATAAGGTTCACTAATGAAGCATACTTGATTTTAATAAACTGTTTAGCAATATAGTAGGTTAAATTACCCGCTCTATAACATACAACCTGAGGCACATTAAACAAAGCCGTTTCCAGTGTAGCTGTTCCAGAAGTCACTAATGCTGCTGTCGAATATTTTAGCACATCGTAAGTCTGATTAAACACAACTTTTACATCGTGGCCTTCAATAAATTTATTGTAGTAATCCGGTTCAATTGAAGGCGCAGCAGCTATTACAAACTGATGATCTTTATAATTTGGAATAATATTCAACATTGTACTCAAATTCCTGTCAATTTCCTGTTTACGGCTACCTGCCAAAATACCAATCACAGGTTTATTTTCCAGATTATTTCTATTGATAAAGTCATTAAAACTACTCTTCCCATCAATTTTTTCCTGAACAGCATCAAGTAATGGATTCCCTGCATAATCAACCGGATAGTTATGCTTTTTAAAATAATCAACTTCAAAAGGAAAAATCACAAACATTTTATCGACAAATGCCTTTATTTTATTGATACGTGATTCTTTCCATGCCCAGATTTTAGGCGATATATAATAGTAAGTTTTTAAGCCGTTTGATTTCGCGAACTTAGCCATTCGAAGATTAAAGCCCGGATAATCAATTAAAATCAAAACATCAGGGTTATAATTCAGAATATCTTGTTTGCACTCTGTAAAAAATCGTTTTATTTTCCAGATATTTATTAATACCTCAATGATTCCCATTATTGCAGTTTCCCTGTAATGCTTGACAAGCTCTCCTCCCTGTGCTTTCATTAAATCACCACCCCAGAATCGAAAATTTACTTCGGCATCAACCATTTTCAAACCTTTCATAAGGTTTGATCCGTGTAAATCACCGGAAGCTTCGCCTGCAATAATGTAGTATTTCATTTTTTTAGCTTTTAGCTCTTTGCCGTTAGTGCTATTCTAATAGCTAACAGCTAAAGGCTAACAACTTCTATATTTAAAATTCAACATCTTCTAATATTTATCAAACCAACCATTCTACAACCTCAGTAAATTATAGTGCAAACCAAGTTATAAAAACAAAAATGGCAAACACGATTGTAGCCATTAAAATACCTCGTGCAGAATTATAATGATTTTTATTTAAAAAGATAAAAAATAATGCCAGGTTAGGAATAACACAGAGACTTATAATCTTTGTAAATACCTTTTTTGAAACCAACAAATCGATTAATTCCCGGAAATCATACCCTGAAAACTGAATAAGATAAACCACTAATATTGTAAGAGCCGGAGCAAGTATTCCCAGAACTAATCCTAATTTAAGATTATCAATCTTTGATCTCATAATTCCATTTTTTTAAATAATCCATTTGATCATAAGCCGTATAATCAATCTCAACAGGAACAACTGAAATAAAATTATTGGCTAATGCCCATTCATCTGTATCTGTCAATCCATTTTCGCAATTTTCAAAATATCCTGTTAACCAGAAATATTCTCCACTCCGGGGATCTAAACGCTTTTCAAATTCTTCTTTCCACATTCCTTTTGCCTGGCGACAAATTTTAACTCCATTAATTTCATCTTTTCTAATTGCCGGAAAGTTTACATTTAAGCAAGTAGCCTCGGGTAAACCATTTTCCAAAACATTTAAAACAATTTTTCTTCCATGTTCAATTGCCGGAGAAAAGTTAGCATCACTTGCATAATCTAGTAATGATAATCCGATAGACTGAATTCCATTCACACAACCTTCTATTACTGCACCCATGGTACCAGAATATATAATACTTATTGATGCATTCGAACCATGATTAATTCCTGATACTAATATATCCGGTTTACGATGTAACACTTCACTCATTGCCAGTTTAACACAATCAACGGGTGTTCCGCTACAACCATAAATAGTTACATTATCTTCTTCTCTTATTTTTTTGTATCTGATTGGTACTTTTACTGTAATTGCATGTGACATTCCCGAATTACCATGAAAAGGAGCCATAACAACTACTTCGCCTAAAGGTTTTACAATTTCAATTAATGCAGAAATTCCTTTAGCATTTACACCATCATCGTTCGTAACTAAAATTAAAGGTCTGTTTATCTCCATCTCCATCATCTGATTTATTAATACACAAAGATATTCAAATAGCAGGAAGTATCAATATGTTATTTTAATTTCCTTGAATCCGCAAGCATAATTTGCATATAATATAAATTCTCTTGCGAATAAATGGTTTAAAGTTTCTTTTTCGCATTCACCTGCCTTTTTTCCACGTTTACCATATTAGATTTTATTTGAACATGTATAATGCCGTTAATTTGCTTCAATATTAAAAATCAATACAATGAAAAAAATCAGATACGGAAGTGAAATTGATAAAATGCCAAATATTGCATTTAGAATAATGACCTTGATATTTAAAATATGTAATTTTTTTAAACCTGCCAGTAAATGTCTTGAAGAGTTTGGAATACAAAAAGGAAGTATTGTTATTGATTATGGTTGTGGTCCGGGAATGCAAATTAAAAGAGCATCAGAATTAGTTGGTAATGAAGGATTAATTTATGCTGTTGATATTCATGAGCTAGCAATTAAATCAGTGGAAAAAATAATTGCGAAATATAATTTAGATAATGTAAAAACAATTCAAACAGACGAAAACAGAGTTGAAATATCAGATAATACTGCCAATTTAATATACGCGCTTGATATGTTTCACATGGTAAAAGATTATAAAAGTTTTTTAACTGAATTGAACAGAATCGGGAAATACGATTGTACTTTAATCCTCGAAGACGGACATCAGCCAAGAGCAAAATCAAAAGAAAAAGTTATACAATCAGGATGTTGGACAATTGAGGAAGAATGCAAAAAATATATGCTTTGTAAGTCAAGTTGGAATGATAAAAATGATAAATAACATTTAAGCATTTCTACATTTAATCATTTCCTCTAAAATAATAATAGAACTAATAAAATCATCAATTATGAACAAATTAAAATTACTTTTTATCAGTTTGACAATGGTTATTGTATCAAATATAAATGCACAAAACATTACACAGTCAATAAGAGGACAAATAATTGATAAGCAGACACAGGCAACACTTCCGGGAGCTACCATAATAATACTGGATTCAAATCCTGTTATAGCAACAATTACAGATAACAACGGGTATTTTCTGCTTGAAAACATTCCTATTGGCAGAATAAGTTTACAAATTAGTTATATTGGATTTAACACAGTTGTTTTAAGCAATTTAAATCTGTCATCGGGAAAAGAACTTGTGCTAAATATTGAAATGGAAGAAAAAATCCAGACAATGGATGAGGTTATAATAACTGCCGGAAAAAAAGGAGAAACGATGAATAGAATGGCAAGTATTAGTGCCAGGTCTTTTTCGGTTGAAGAAAGCCAGCGATATGCCGGAACCAGAAATGATGTTTCAAGAATGGCTGCAAATTATGCAGGTGTTTGTACTTCAAACGATGCTCTTAACGATATTGTAATTCGCGGTAATTCTCCAACCGGGTTATTATGGCGATTAGATGGTGTTGATATACCAAATCCTAATCATTTCGGAAATCTTGGTGCAACAGGCGGAC
>JAIORB010000061.1 GCA_021108325.1 Bacteroidales bacterium
ACAACATTGGGTTGAAAAGATTAGTGATGATGATTTTAATATTTACTTTTATAAAAAGTAATATTATTAGAGGTTTTCTTAACTAAACAATTAAGCGTAGCGTTATTGCTGCGCTTTTTTTGTGATTTAATGTAAAATAATGTAATTTAACATCATATTACCAAGTCATGTTTTACTTATAATTCAGTAAGATCTTATAAATAGATTATAACCCAAAAATTAAAGGAGATATTTAAAATGAAAAAATTATTTACAATAGCAATATTTGCTATTATGATATTATCGGCTAATCAAGTGTTGGCACAAGGAAGTGAAGAACAAGCAGCTACGGATGTTATAAATGCTTATAAAAACAAAGATATAGCATTATTAAAAAAATACGCTACCGGTATGATGGTGTATGTAATAAACGACAGTTTTTTTGAAAGCGATGATGCTAAGCCTTTAGTTGAAATTGCAGAAAAATGGGATGGAACTATTAGGGAGATTCGTTATTCAAAAGGCGATATGATGGGAAAAACGATATTGCTTGCAAGTGTTTATTTTAGTGATAATGATAATGGAAATTTAAATACTGTTTTATTGAGTAGTTATGAAAATTCAGAATGGAAAGCATTTGTATATGGTATTAGTGATATTCCAAGATCTGAATTTGAGCAAGGATCAAAAGAGTTGTCAGGAGCAGGAAGTACCGAAGAAACAAAACCGGCAGAAAGTCCTGAAGAAACAAAATCAACAAAAAGTGATCGTTCAGCATTTTCAATTGAAATGGCAAATGGAGATATTTATGAAAAACCATCTACTGAAAAATTAAAAGAATTATTAAAAAGTCTTAACGATGATAATTTTTTCTTGATTCTAAATTGCAAAGAAGGCTTTTTACAGACTACAACTTCAGAAAAAGGATATATAGTACAATACAGCGATGATAGTGGGATGTTTGAAGCAGAGGATTACTTTACATTTGAAATGTTAGTCGATATTTTTGTTGCATACATTGATAATGATAATACATGGAAAAGCAAAGCTAAATGGGGCGAAATGTAATCTTTTAAAGATAGATATAACTAAAGCGCTGTTTAAAATCAGCGCTTTTTTATTTACTAACGAACTTTTCATAAATTTTAATGTTAATTAAGGTAAGTTTAAGTTGTAACATTAGACTCTGTCTTTTATATTTGTAACATATGACAACTAATCAATTAAAAAATTTTTGGGACGAAGAATGGAAAGATCTTGTATTTGATAACTTAACAGAAAGACACAAATACAAAATCTCTAATTATGGAAGGATAATAAGCTACTATTACGATGAAAACGGAGTATCTTTAAAGTTAGGAATTTCAGGATTGTACAAATCTTTTTCTATTAGAGATAAGTATGGTAATAAAATACGCAGGTATGTACACAGATTAGTTGCAGAATATTTTTTAGACAAGCCCGGAGAAAATCAAGAATGGGTTATACATTTAGATAACAGTAAGCATAATAATTATTATAAAAATCTTAGATGGGCTAGTAAAAAGGAAAAGCAAATTCATCAGGAAATAATGACTCCCAGATCGCAGTATAAAGTTATAAAAGGATTTCGAGCTTATTCAAAACTTACAGAATCGCAGGTAAAACTTATAAAGCGTAAAATTAACGATCCCAACAGAAAAACTCGCATGAAAATAATAGCCAAAAGATACGGTATATCCGAAATGCAACTATACCGAATAAAATCCGGCGAAAACTGGGGAAGCGTGACTCCTGATTAATAAATAATTGGATTGTATCTCAAATTTTTATAACTTGTTTTTTCATAAGCGAATTATAAACCTAAATACTCACTTAATAATTAAATCAAATGAAGAAACTTTTTTTTATGACTATTTTATTGGCATTAACAGGAGTATATACTGTTTCTGCACAAGGATTTCAACCTCCGGCTGAGGGAAAAGCTGTCGTTTATTTTGCACGTGTTACTGTTTATGGTAAGCCTACGGCTTTCGAATTCTTTCACCAGGATAAATATATTGGTGCTTTTAAAGGCAGTCAATATATGCGTTATGAATGTGATCCCGGGGAACAATTATTTTGGGCTTCATCTGAAAATAAAGAATTTATAACCGCTGATGTAGAAGCAGGAAAAACCTATATTGTAATGGTTGATGTAATTATGGGTGTTATGAAAGCTCATGTCGGCTTAACTCCTATAAGTACCAATAATTCTGAAGAATTTGAAAGAGCAAAATCTCTTATAAATAAAAAACCACCTACTATTACATCTGAGGAAAAAATTGCAAAGATGAATAAGAAGCTGGCGAAGTTTATTACAGAGAAACTGGAAATGTATGAATCTACCTGGAAGAATGAGAAAAATTTTAAACATCTTTCAGCTGATATGGCAATTCCGGATGATCAGTTGTAGGTATTAATTATAAAGAAAACCCGTCCAGACAACTATCTGGACGGGTTTTATCATAACAAATGTATTCTATTTAAATTCTGGAATCTTATTTTTTAATACACCTCACATAATAAAAATCTTTCTTCTTGGCCTTTTCGTTCAATTCAACTTTACCTTTTGAATCTATATAATAATAGCCGGCTTTATCACCATCATTAAATAAGTATTTTGCAGTATAAAAATCTGATTTACTTTCTTCATCGTAAATCATTTCGCCTCCAAGTAAAAGATCAAACCCTGTACCACCAAATGGAAAAAGTATTTTTAAGTTATTTGCTGCCTTGTTTATTAATAAATATTTCCATTCTTCTGAAGTTGGGATACGCCATCCATCAGGACATCCGGAATTTATAACTTCAAGCTTGTACATGTGTCCAAATAAATTGCAGTCGGTTTTAATATTATCTCTGCAAGCACTGTTTTCTCCTAAATTAAAACTAAGATTTTCCGACATCCATACCTTATTTTCAATCTCAACATAGCCATATACTTTTTGATCTCTTTTATCTATAAAAGTTCCATCTTTGATCTGATCCTTTTTATTGATATAATCTTCATTATCCAAAACACAACGCACTTTTGCCTTTTCGTTAGTTTGTTTATTAACCCAACCGGCAAAGCCTTTTTTATTACCCGGAAAAGCAATTAGTTTTTTGCTGTCTTCTTTATCCTTTTCATTTATCCAGTAGGTATTATAAGTGTAGTAATGTGGGTTCATCCAATAATCATTACTGCTAAGGTTAAAGCTCCAAACTCCCGATGCACTCAGTCTTTCGCTAAGAACTTCCTTTTTGTTTTCGAGCTTAATAGATGGTTGAAATTCTTTAAAAAGTTTTTCCCATTCTTCCTTTTCAGGCAATCGCCAACCAGCAGGACAACGATCCGAAGTTTCTTTATATAAATAACTACCAGTTATATCACGTTTTAACCAAATAGCATCACCCAGATATTGCCATTCCATTTTCTCGCCTGTAAACGGATGATTCGTAATGCCTTCCACCGGGGTTAGATTAATTTCTTTCTCGGTAATAGCTTCAATATTTGCAAGATAAATTGAACTTTGCACACAGCGTACATTCAGTTTTTCAGTTTTATTGCGTAGCTCCTTACTTATTTTATTTTCTTCAAGTCGTATTACACGTGCAAAGTACTTATCAGAGTAGCCGGTGTATAACATCTTGTTTTCGGAACTGGTCCAGAATGCTAATGCCTTTTGATTAGGGTATAGCGCTACATTATAATTACATTCTTCAACAAAAAAACCTGAATTTGCAAGTTCATTTAAATTAATTTCTCGCAAACCATGTTCTTTAACTTTTTCTTTTTTTACACCAAATTTAACTTCAAGAGCCATCCAGTCTTCATCGGTAGCTAATAGCCAGTTGTCGGGGCATGCTTTTCTGGCATCTGAATTATTGAAATATCCGCCACAATCTCCATCAGTTTTAGTAGATTTTAGGTTTTGAGTCATCCATTTGGTTTTACCATATCGAACCCAATTATAAGTGTAACCAATTTTATCTGTAATATTTCCTTCTTTCTTCTGATCAACAGTATAATATTCCGCGAAAACCTTAAAATACATTTTGCTTTTAACATTCTCAATGTGGTCAACCCACACAACAAATTTTTTAGTTGTGCCAGGTAAAATGCTGTCACCAACATCACCATATACTTTATCAATAACTTTCCAATCTTGATTGTCAGCAGAATATAAAACACTGACTTTAAAAATATCATCACCAGACCCATTGAGATCATATTGAAAAGATAATTCACCACCTTTTTGCTCTATTTTTAGATTTTCAATTTTTTGAGCATTCATGCTTATCATTGTAAAACAGAATAATAATGTAATAAGATATTTCATTTTGTTAAGATTTAGATGAGTAGAATAGAAATATAAAGATATTATTTAGTCACTATAAATACAAAAGTTGCATCATAAAAGTATTATAATTTTAAACTCAGGTTTAAAAATATATTATTAACTTTGAAATGTATGACACTTCAAAGAGAGCATATTGTAAAGTTTCTAAACCGTTTTAATGGCCTGTAAGGATTCACATTATTTATTATCTTTTTAAGATTCTGACACATAGTCAATCGATTATGTAATTTATATTTTTAACAAATAAATTTTTATAAATGAAAAAAATAATCATACTGGGTGCGGGCATGGTTGGAAAAGCTATGGCCATTGATTTATCCACTAAATATAAAGTTAAATCAGTTGATATTGATAAAGATTCTTTAGACTTTTTATCAAATAATTATGAAATAGAAACTGAAATTCTTGATGTTACCAACGAAAAATCTCTTTCAGATGCAATCCGAGATTTTGATTTGGTTATTTCTGCTGTTCCCGGTTTCCTGGGTTTGCAAACTATGAAAAATGTTATCAGAAATAAAAAGGATTTAGTTGATATTTCTTTTTTACCTGAAGGTGTTTTAGATCTGGATAAAATTGCTAAAGAACACGGAGTAACAGTTATTATGGATTGTGGTGTAGCACCAGGAATACCAAATATTATTGTAGGATACCATAATGAGCAAATGAAAATTGAGAACTTTGAATACATGGTAGGTGGTTTGCCTAAAGTTCGTGCTTTCCCATTTGAATATAAAGCTCCTTTTTCGCCATGCGATGTTATAGAAGAATATACTCGCCCTGCACGATATGTAGAGAACAGGCAGATAGTAACAAAACCAGCTATGAGCGATACAGAATTGATTGAATTTGAAAACGTAGGTACCTTAGAAGCTTTTAATTCAGATGGCTTAAGATCATTGATTTATACGCTGGATAATATTCCAAATATGAAAGAAAAAACCTTGCGTTTTCCCGGCCATATAAAAATGATACAGGCGCTAAAATCCGCAGGTTTCCTAGATAATAAGCCTTTAAATGTAAAAGGTAAAGAGTTTATTCCTTTTGATATTACATCAGAAATTCTTTTTAAGGCCTGGAAATTAAATCCTGAAGACAGGGAATTTACGATTATGCGAATAGTAGTTCAAGGTGAAGAGAATGGCATTAAAAAAGAAATTATATACGATTTATACGATGAGTACGACCCTGTAAAAAAATTGTCGTCTATGGCTCGTACGACTGGATTTACTGCAACAGCAGCAGCGGATATGATTTTAAATAACGTATTTAATGAAAAAGGAATGTTCCCTCCGGAGCTTGTTGGGAAAAATCCTGAGTGTTATAAATATATTATGGCTTACTTAAAAGAGCGTAATATTAATTACCTAAAGAGCCAAAGAAACATATAAATATTTAAGTGCTTATCCGAAAAAATAATACTTCAAACATACTTTTCATTGGCAGTAGACAAGTATAGTTGAAATATTTTATTTTTAATCTTACATATTCTTTGACTTTGCTTATAATGACTGGTAATTTTACTTTTTTGGATAAGCACCTTGTTTACTCTTACATAAAAAACTCCTCACGTTTTTATTGGGAATGTTGGTAATATGACTATATTTAGACGCTCTTTAAATGTTATTATTAAATGTATAGTAAGATTTTTAAAAATATTGTCATTTTACTTTTTTGTATAATTCTGTTTCATCCTATGATTTATGCACAAGAGCACACCCCAAATTTATTTCCTCGTACAACTTTAGATTTTTGCATTCTGGAAAGTGAGCTTTCAGAAGAAAATTATGTAGTTGGAGATATGTATGACTTAGGTTTTATCGAATACGATAATAAAAAGATTTCAAATAGCAGACCTATACATGATAGAATGATAACACTGAGATCTGAATTCACGATTGATAGCATCTATTCTACTCAGGATCTGTACCTGGTTGTATTGCCAGTTGATTATCCTTGTAAAATCTATATTAACGGAGACCAATTGTTTATTAGGGGAAACTATAAGAATGGCTATACGAACCGAATGCATTGTTCTGAAAATATTTTATTACCTCCTTATAAAATAAATTATAACGATAAAAACGAAATAGCTTTTCAATTATATCCGAAGGAAGGCGAATCTCATCCTTTAGGTCAAGTATTTATTTCAAATTCCCAAGATGCAACCAAATATGTTTTTTATAGAAATCTTTTAGGAACTAAATTAATTTTTGCATTGTCTTTATGTAGCTTTGTATTTTTTGTATTTTTCCTGATAATCTACATTACTCGTAGAGAATATCAAAAACAATATTCTTTGTTTTTTGCTTTTATGAATTTGTTTTTCATAATAAGTTTTATTAATAATATTTTTTCTTATAATTTTTCAAATACTTTCTTGCTTGAGAAAATTGCACGAGCAGGTTTCCCTATATTAATTTTTGTTGGAATCTGTTTTTTGCTTGAATACACTAATGTTTTCAAGAAAAAGAAAATCATAAAAGTAGTACTCTTATTGGTTTATCTTCCGGCAATGATTATGGTTCTGATTCCCGGGACAACAACGGAAGCAATTAAGGCTTATAATTCATATCCATTAATTTCATTATTTTTTGGGACCTTTTTATTATTTATAATAACACTTTTATACTTTCTGAAAGAAAAGGGTTTAAAATCAACTCTCCTTTTAATTATCTACCTTTTAAATATGATAGCTAGTTTGCATGATGGATATTACTTTGCAGTTTTAAAAGTAAAACCTTTTTTATTATTAACACCAAATACTTTATTTGGTATCAATCTTATTATCTTTTTTATTTTGGCCGTTGATCATTCTAAACTTTATCATGTTGCTTTAGATAGCTCTAAAAAATTAGAAAAACTGAATCAGGAACTGGAATTGCTTGTTGAAAAGCGAACCCAGAAAACTATTGAATATGCTAATAAGCTTGAGGAAGCTAATAAAACAAAAGATAAATTCTTTTCAATTATTGCTCATGATCTAAAGAATCCATTTAATACATTAATAGGATATTCTGATGTTTTAAAATCAGACTTTAGAGAATATGGACAGGATGAAATATACGAGCAATTAAATATTATATATAACACCTCAGTAAATGGTTATGCTCTTTTAGAAAATCTTTTAAAATGGTCGCAGTCACAAACAGACAAGATTGTGTTTGACCCTGTAAAAGTTAACTTGCATGAGATAATTCAAATGTGTATTGATGATGTGGAACATCAATGCTTATTTAAAGATATTGATATAATTAATGATGTGCCTAAAAATAACCATATTATCGCCGATAAAAATTTGCTAAAAACGATTTTACGTAATTTAATTAGTAATGCGGTTAAATTTACTCTTAGGAATGGCATGGTTTCCATAAGTTCAAATAAAGATGATAAAGCAACAGAAATATCAGTTAAAGATACTGGCGTAGGCCTGTCTGAAAGTGAATTGCAGAATCTTTTTAAAATTGATAAAATATATTCTAAACCCGGAACTAATAAGGAAAAGGGAAGTGGATTAGGGTTAATACTGTGTAAAGAATTTGTTGAAAAACATGGTGGTAAAATATGGGTTGAAAGCGAATTAGAAACAGGAAGTGTATTTAAATTTACTATTCCCAAAATTATACAAATGAACTAAAAGTTCTGTTTACTGCACTTATATCTAAAACCTCCTAATTTAATATTGAATATTTGTAAGTTTTTTACTATTAAACTTTGATAGTTTATGGTAATCATATATTTTCGAAAACTTTAAGATATTATTAATTAGTAAAAGCATTATGAAATATTCATGCATTAACCGTACACACAAGGAGATAATCATAACATGGATGTTCCATCGTAATTGAAAAACTAAAATCTCAAGACAATGTAATTATTAGTTAGTTGTATGTTAGTGAAATATAAAATTACAAACAGATGAAACGAAGTCCAATTGCTATATTCTTAAACGGAGTTGAAAAAGTAGGAAATGCGTTACCGCATCCAGCTACCTTATTCGGTAGTTTTGCTTTAATTGTATTGGTATTATCAGCTATATTTTCAGCTATTGGTTCTTCTGCAGTACATCCTGGAACAGGAGAAGTCTTTGAAGCAATAAACCTGTTTTCACGTGATGGAGTACATATGATTTTAACTCGTATGGTAAGTAATTTTACCAATTTCGCTCCTTTAGGAATTGTTATTGTTGCAATGCTAGGAATAGGGTTAGCTGAAGATTCAGGTTTAATTGCTGCATTAATCAGAAGCCTGGTTATCTATTCACCGGAACGATATTTAACATTTATCATAGTTTTAGCCGGGATATTATCCAACCTGGCATCGAGTGTAGGTTATGTACTATTAGTTCCTTTAGCAGGAATAATATTTATTGCAGTCGGAAGGCATCCTATTGCAGGAATGGCAGCTGCTTTTGCAGGAGTCTCAGGAGGTTATTCTGCAAATCTGGTATTAGGAACTATTGATCCCTTACTTGCCGGTTTGTCGCAGGAAGCAGCACGATTGGTCGATTCTACATATCATGTAAATCCTACAGCGAACTATTATTTTATGGTTGCATCTACATTTGTTATTGCGATTTTAGGAACATGGATTACCGAAAAGATAGTTATTCCACGGCTTGGAACATACAAAAATGATAATATTGAAAAAGAAGAAATATCCAGGTTAACACCAATTGAGAAAAAAGGAATAAAAAGGTCATCATTATTTTTTCTGGGATTCTTAGTTTTATTATTGATTGGTTTAATTCCTGAAAATGGTATTTTAAGAGGAACTGATGGTTCATTCCTAAAATCACCTGTGCTAAAAGGAGTGGTTGCTATATTATTTCTGGTTGCTGGATTAATGGGTATTGTTTACGGTGTTGTAACAGGTAAATATAAAAATGATACAGATGTTATGAAAGGAATGTCTGAATCAATGAAAACTTTGGCTTCCTATATTGTTCTGGTATTTTTCGCTGCTCAGTTTGTTGAGTATTTTAATTGGAGTAATCTGGGAATTATCCTTGCCATTAATGGAGCAAGCTTTATTCAAAGTCTTAACCTTGGATTAATTCCATTGGTTATAATGTTTGTAATTTTTGCAGGAATGATTAATCTGGTTATGGGAAGTGCATCAGCAAAGTGGGCATTATTAGCACCAATTTTTATACCTATGTTTATGTTCTTAGGTTATACTCCGGAGTTAACTCAGGTGGCATATAGAATTGGTGATAGTGTTACCAATATTATTTCTCCTATGATGAGTTTCTTCGCATTAATTATTGCATACTTCCAAAAATATGATGAAAAAACAGGGATTGGAACTATAGTTGCTACTATGTTGCCATATTCAATTATATTTTTTATTGGATGGATAATTCTTCTTATAGCTTGGTTGCTTGTAGGAATACCACTAGGTCCAGGGGCTGGAATTCACTTGTAAAACCTGTTCGTTATTGCGAAGCCTTTAGGCAGAAGCAATCTGATAAAAATAAAGTAAAGATTGCTTCCTTTTAATCATAATGACTATTTTTATTGTAAATATTAGCTTCGAGTTATTGTTTTTTTCTCATTTAATTATCATTTTTACTTTCTTAAATATTTTATTATGACTGCTAATAAACGATTTACAAAAGGAGAGGAGATAGCTAACTCAATATCTCATGGACTTGGAGCTGTATTTGCAATTGTTGCTTTGGTTTTAATGGCTGTATTTTCGTCGCGTTACGGAACAACCTGGCATATAGTAAGCTTTATAATTTATGGTTCATTTCTCGTATTATTATATTTGTCATCTACACTTAATCATTCACTCCCGTTTGGGACAAAAGCCAAAGATTTTTTTCATAACTTCGATCAAATTGCTATTTACCTTTTTATTGCTGCTACTTATACTCCAATTGCCTTAGTGGTTATTCGCAATGATTGGGGATGGGTTATGTTTGGCATAGAATGGGGATTAGCTTTAACAGGGGTTATTTTAAAAGTTTTTATTCCAAATAAATTTGAAAATGGTGTAGCTTTATTTTATGTAATTGCATATGTTATTATGGGTTGGCTTTTTTTAATGTTTTTAATTCCATTATATAAACATATGCATCCAATGGGTATAGGATTTATTCTTATTGGTGGAGGCTGTTATACCTTAGGAGTATTATTTTATAAAATGAATAAGATAAAGTACCACCATTTGATATGGCACTTGATGGTAATTGCCGGAAGTGTTTGCCATTGGGTTGCTATATTCGGATATACCTTATAATATATTTATATACTATCGTTTAGGATTTACTAAAACAAGAATGATGTTTAGTATAAAAATATTCATTTTATTTCTGGCGTTTGTTTATCAAAATAATTTGTATTCTGCAGATTACAATGTAACCGAATGTAAAAAAATCTACGTATTAAAACATCGTTGGCATACAGGAATTATAATAAACAGATCAGAATCACGTGAATTATTATCGGCAATTAGTAATGATTTTAATAATTCACAATATATTGAAATAGGTTGGGGCGATAAGGATTTTTATATGTCTGAAAAAGGAACTTTCTTTTTAGCTTTAAGAGCAATATTATGGCCTACAGAATCAGTTATACACGTTGCAGAGATCAGTTCTCATCAATTGGAAAGATTTAATGCAGAAGAAATTATTGAGCTTGAATTAACAGAAGAAAATTTTAATAAGCTTATTAAGTATTTGAATAAAAGTTTTTCTTTGGATAGTAATAAACATAATATAAAACTAGGAAAAGGATTATATGGTAATAGCCGGTTTTATCTTTCCAATGAATATTATCATTTGTTTAAAACTTGTAATGTTTGGACTGCCAAAGGTTTCAAAATAACTGATATACCAATAAAACCTTGTTTTGCACTTACTTCAAAAAATGTAATGAAACAACTGAGTAAAAATAAATAAGAGATTATCTTTTTGTAAACAAACTGCTTAGGAATATGAAAATTACAAGAACCAGTGCAACATAAGCTTGTGGTTCTCTTAAAATATATGTTATTGCCATTGTAAAAATTATTCCGATAAAATTTAATATAACTGCAATACTTGAAATACTTTTGATTTTTACTTTAATGGCGGCCAAATTATATAAACCCATAAATATATATGTAAGGCCGGTTCCAAAGAACCATAAAGAATCCGCACTTAAAGATTTAAAAAAAAATGGAGTAAATCCAGAATGGATTATGCCAAGTAAAATTAATAAATATGAGGCTATTTTATATAATTTTTCCATGTCGGTAATTATATGTGTAACTAAATTGGAACGATTTATGTATACAAATTTACGTACCAAAATTTTAATTACATATGAAAATATTAAAATACTCATTAGTTCTATTATTGATTATTAATTTTTCTTGTAGAAAAGAAATTGATAATCCAATAAATGATTGGTTTCAGGATCCTCCGGTAAGCCCGATTACTCAAACCATTAAAACAGTTATTCCTATTGGATATGCAGCTTCATTAGTTTCAATGGATATAAGAGGGTTAAAGTCTCCTGTAGTCAAATCTGAAAAACAAAAAAATGCAACACTTTTATATATTGATACTAACACCGATTATCCTTATAAATTTAAAGGTGATACTTATGGACAAATGATTGTAGCATATATTTCTGCTGAAGAAAATACAGCTTTAGTTTCAATCTTTTTTACTGATATGGATATTGTTACAGGAAGCTTTACATTGCTGAATGTAGTGGCATTTCCCGTTATTTACGATGAATTTGAAGATAAAACAACAGCTGTTTATGTATCTATGGATGTAAATTTGGGCTCAAATTTGGATATTGGTTTAGACCTTACTTCCTCCGAAATTGAAGAGAGCCTTCTGAAACTCGAGAATGAAAGAACGGAAATAAATGAAGTTGCTATAGCCCAGAATGCTTGGATAATTGATATTTACCATCAGGGAACTTACGACGATTTATACGATGATAAGTTTAAGATATACGGCGGACAGCAAGCTGTTGCAGTTGAAAATTATGAAACGGAATCGTCGGCAGGAGTATTGCAAATGGCTATGATTAATACTGAATTTTCTTCTGACTGCTTAAAAAATCCAACAAGCGGTTATGTATTTATGCAGGACGTAGAAGTTGCTACATCAACTAATAATAGTGATATTGTTTTCGGGCATGTATTTTATGAATTTACTCCAGATTGTGATGGACGAGTATTAGTTGATATTGCAACCGGTAATTTTATTTTTGCAATAGGTAAAGAAATTGATTTAGGGTTGAATTAAAATAATTGACTAACTAAACAAGAAGATTATAAACTCCCTTTAAAATCGAAATTTAATTGAGTTTGTAAGTTAGAAATTTCTGAGATTATTTTTTTTATGATTGTCTTCTCAATATCGGTTAACTCTTCAATATTAATTAAATTGTCGGGAGTTTGCTTTTTTAAAAGCTCGTTGGTTTGAAATCTGAACCTTAAAAGCATTAAAAAATTATATGAAACAATTATCTCATTATATAACGATTTACTTATAAAGTTCGCTGAATTTAATTTTTCCAATCTCAAAATAGAGTTGGTTTCTGTAATCTTATTTTTTAACGAGTATAATCTTATAAAACTAACAACTGGTAAAATAATCTTCTTTATGTCTAAAGCCGAATAATCGTTATCTTTTGAATCTCCAATAATATTACCAAACAAATTAACTGCCGACTTATATTTTATAATTGGATTTGCCATGTGCTGAAAGAAAACAGCTTTGTTCTCTATAGCTTGGAATACATAGTTCTGAAGATTCTTCGTGTATTCCTGATTACCATAAATACATCTGAAATCGAAAAAAATTCCGGCTTCAAGAATACTTTTAGGATCGCTGTTGTTTATCCATTCTTTAAATTGATTTTTCCATTCGTCAAGCGATAAAACCCACTTGGGGTTATTTGCCATTACCTCACCATTGCAATATTTAAAACCGAGCTGATCGAGAGCTTTCGTTACTTTTTTCCCTAATTCAAGAAAATATGTTTTATATACTTTATGATTTGCCTTATTAACATTATCAAAAATAATTGCATTATCCTGATCAGTGGCAAGTGTTTGTTCCATTCGACCTTCGCTTCCAACAGCAATAAAAGCAAATTTACATGGTGGAGAACCAAGTGATTCAATAGCTATAGAAATAGCTCTGTTGGTTATAGCATCTGTTAATGAAGTTATTATTCGTGTTATATTTTGTGTACGTGCTCCGCTATCTATAAGTGCTTTTACCAACACAGGTAATTTATTGGTAGTTTTTTCGATCTGCTCAATATTTTCTGCAATTTCAACTTCTTTAACAAAGAAACTTATTGAATTCCTTTGCATTTCGTGTGCATCAGCATTGTTTAAAACACCTATTATTTCTGATTTACTGTTCTTTACAGCCAGATGAGAAATGTTCTTCTTATTAAAAATCAAAACTGCCTCATACAATAATATATTATCCTGTATGCTAATTACCGGAGATGTCATTATTTGTGCAACTGAACTTGCCGGATCAATTTTTTTAGACAGAACTCTTGATCTTAGATCACTGTCGGTTACAATACCAATAATATTATCGTTTTGAGTAATGAATATAACTTCCTGATTTTTACGTGTCATAGTCAACGCTACGTTATGAACCGAAGTTTCAATATCGCATTTTATCAATTCTGTTATAAAATTCTTAATCGGTTGATTCATTAAAAGGAGGGAGGTCTGAATTTCATTTGATAGTTGCTCAGTTTCCTTTTCAACAAGTTTTACTTTTGTAATATCTTTTACAATTATTATAAAACCTTCCTGTTTTCCGAAATATACTTTTGATATTGTTAATACAACATCCTTATGAGGTTTATTTAATACTTTAAGATGTGTATCAATAGATTCTGATTTGCCGGAATCTTTAATTTTAGATTTGGCATTATTCCACTGAATATCAAAAATATCATTAAATTTTAAGGACAAAACATAACTGGCCGAGCTTCCAAACATGTTATTGAATTTCATATTTGAGAATATAATCTTATCATCAATTATAAGTAATGTTCCGTCAATTGATGCTTCAACCAGCGACTGATACTTTCTTCGTGATGCTTTTAACTTATCTTCAACATCCTTTCTTCTTCTTTCAATATCAAGACTTTGCTTAACTATAAAAAGAATTATTACACTAATTATACCTATAATAATAAAGGTAATTTTAACAAGACGCTTTTCCAGTGCAGATATTTCTTCTTTAACATCTTCAAGATAAATACCAGTACCAATAATCCAGTTCCAGTCATGATAAATTTTAACAAAAGAAAGTTTGGGTACTATACGGGTTGAATCATCTTTCCATTGCCACATATAATCTATAAAACCTTCACCACTATTTACGACAGTATCAATGGCAACTACAAACAATAATTTACCAGCCTGATCCTTGTAATTTGTTAATTCTGTACCATTTAATTCTGTTCGATACGGATGCATTATCATTCGTGGAAACATATCTGTAATCCAGAAATAGTCCTTACTTTCATCGCCATAACGCATTTTTCCTATTTTATTAATGGCTAATTGTTGCGCTTCTTCAAGCGTTATAAGACTATCTTTATAATCCTGGTCATATTCTTCAATAAGACTCCATGCAGTGTTAACAAGTTCGCTTATCATTTCCCGCTTTTTATCCATTATATTGTTTTCAAAAACAGGAAGAATAAATATATAGATTGATAGTATGAATAAAACGATAGCCAGTATAGAAGGAAAAACGATTCCGGCAAAAAACCTGCGAATATCTTTGGGCGTTAAATGCATGATCTAACTTTTTAGTTTTCTTTACGCTTAGGAGGGAATAATTTCTGAATTAAATTTCGTTTTGTCAAGGGTTTGCCCAATAAAATGTTCAAATTATTTTCGGCGGTAAGATTTTGATCCCACAATTCAATGGCTTTTTGGTAGTTATTTATAGCATTTTCAAATTGTTCTAAATGCCTGTGTGTTATTCCTAAATTAGTATATGCTACAGATAATCTTCTTTCAGTTTCGTATTGTGCAGTTTCAATTTCTTGTATTCGAGATTTAATAAATTTTTCTTTTTCTTTTTTAGAATAGTTTTCTAAGCCAACATAATAATTCTTTTGAAGAATTTGTTCAATATGCTCTGAATCTTTATCACTATATTTTTCTAACCAGTTTTCATAAATTACTATACTCGTTTGTACTGATTCTTGTGCTAAATTTAAAAGTGAGTCTTTAGATAACAACATGAACGCTTCGGGCTTACTTTCGTAAATAGCCATTGTTAAATATGCTGCAGCTCTATTATTATATAATACGCCAACTTCGAACGATTCTGAAAAATGGTTTACACTTTTATAAATAAACTCTACAGAATCAAGTAATGCAAAAACATTTTCGAAATCATTCTGAACTGCATAATTATTATATTTTTCATACAATTCACGCGCTTGCTTTACTCTTGGATCTTTTGACGCATTAATATCCTTATAATAAAAATATGAAACTACAATTGCTATAAAAGAAAGAGCAATCATCACAAGGATGAATGCTCTTTTATTATTTTGTTTAATGGAACTCATTATGAGTGCACATTTAATACTAAGAACTTACGTATTTCACGCGGTGTTTCAGGAGTTAATTTCGAAACTATGATATTTGTAAGGATTGCAAGCGGAGCTCCAATCCATGCAAAATACCAGGCACCGAGCCAGTAGTTCACAAATTCGTGATATGGTAATGTAACACCTTCTTTACCTGCAATAAAATAAGTTAAAGCAATTACAGCAACAGATACTCCGGCTATTAAACCTGCAATAGCACCTTGTTTGTTTGATCCGCTCCACCAAATTCCAAGTAAGAATAACGGGAATATTGTAACTCCTGCTAAAGAGAATGCTACTGCTACCAGCTGAGCAATTAGAGCCCAGTCTTTCAATGCTAATAAAGTTACAATAACAGCCATTAAAATAGTTCCCAATCGTGCCATTAATAACTGCCTTTTTGGAGATGCCTTAGGATTAATAATTTTTACATATAAATCATGAGCAAATGCCGATGAACCCGCAACAAGCAATCCTGAAACTGTTGAGAATGCAGCAGAAACACCACCAGCAGCTAATAGTCCAACAATAAGTGGATTAACATTTCCTAACTGTGCGGTATAAACTACAATGGCATCTTTAGCTAATTTTCCAACTTCCGGGTTTGCAGATAATATCTTACCAAAAGCAGCATACACAGGAGCACTCCAGTAAAGTATACTAATAAAGAATAATCCCCAAACTACTGACCATCGTGCATCACGAGCTTTAGGCACAACATAAAAACGTTGAATAACGTGTGGTAAACCTGCTGTTCCAATCATTAATGAGAATGCAATAGCAATCCATTGGAAAAAAGTTTGTCCGGTTGCAGAATCCCACGGCATAGCATATTCCGGAGCAGGAACCATAGCGTATTCATGTCCTAATGCGTTAAACATTTGTGCAGTTTCAGTAATAGGTACACCTGAAACAATATCAGATACAACAGAACCATAACCTATTTGTGGTAATAACCAGAAGTAATCAAATTTAAATGTTAATATAAATAATGGAATAAGGAAAGATACAATAATAATAACATACTGTATTTGCATATTTTTAGTAACACCTAACATTCCGGATATTAGAGTGTAAACTAAAACTACAGAACCACCAATAATTACTGCAAGAGCATAATCTATTCCTAAAATCCATTTAAACATAATTCCGATTCCACCAAATTGGCCAACACAATATGAAATAGAGATAAGTATAGCGATAATAGCGCCAGTTGCTCTTAAACCTTGTGAGTAATAACGATCGCCAATAAAATCAGCAGCTGTATATTTCCCGTATTTACGAATTTGTCCGGCCATAAGGATTAATAATAACACATAACCACCTGTCCAGCCAACAACATAAGCTAAACCATGATAACCTGTGCCATACATAAGAGCCGCCATTCCAAGAAATGATGCTGCACTCATCCAGTTTGATGCGATAGCCATTCCTGACCCAACTCTTGAGATACTACGACCTGCAGCATAAAAGTCAGTTGTATCTTTCGCTCTGAATATTATTCCAACTAATACAAATACACATAAAATAGTTATTAAAATAATAGCAGGACCAAACTTAAATCCACCTTCCAGTTGCGTTGAAGCTCCTGCTGCAAATAACAACGAAGGTGATAGTAATAATAATATTATAGGTAATAAAAACTTTTTCATAGTAATAAATTTTGAAATGTAACTATTTACTCGTCTATGTCTAACTCAGCATTCTTTTTATCTACACGATAGCAATACAACCAGCATAAGAATACGAATAGTACTAATAGGAAAATTGCAGAATAGAAATAATGAAAAGGAAATCCTAAGAATTTAAAATCAGTTAAGAATGACTGATTATGAACTAGGTAAGTAGACATTATTGTTGGAATCATATCTTTGTTTTCAGCTTTAAATAATTCCATTTCAGTTGATACTAAACTAAAAGATACGATAAGGATTCTTGGATCACTATTTTGTAATCCTAAAATCGAACTTGCCACTTGGGAAAGTGAATTTTTAGCATTAATATACTCAGGGTCAGAAATTGAAGTAACTTCCTCTTTTAGTTTTTCAAATTCCTTGGTTTTATCAATTAAAAGTTCTTTCTGAGAAGAATCAGCTAACTGAAATGCCGTCCAGCTAACTGCGTTATTTAACGCTGTTTTGTACTCAGGCTTAATAAATACTTTTCCAATAACGGAAAGTGAAGAATGTGCAAATATTTGCATTTCTTCTACGCTTGCACTTTCTGATAAAATGTTTTCCCAAACCATTTCATATTTTACATACGATTCTTCAGGAGTTGGTTTTTCAATTGCCCTTAAAAGGAAATGAAAACCAAAAACTGCAACAGCCCAAATCAAAATTAATTTAATGGCTAAATTTCTGTTCCATTTAGCTTGGGCAGTAGTAGGTTTAAAAAAACTGATGTGATAATCGTTCTGATTAGATTCCATGTTTTTTTAGTTTATATTGTTTCGATTTAGTTTCGACGAAGATAATTTTTTATTGTAGATAATCAATGAATTGACATTATTTTTTTAAAGCACAATTGTTAGTAAAACCTGAATGCTTCATGTAATAAAGGATTGATAAAAGAGAATAAAATATACAGATATTTGAATGTTTCGATTGTTATTTTAACAAAACAGGGTCGTGTAATATTTCTTTTGCACCAATATAAAAATATAAGGCACTAAAGGTCATAAAAACATGACTAATGTCGAAATGATTAAACCACGGTGAGAAACCCCATTTGTTCATAAAGAATAATGCTCCGATTGCAGAAAAACCTATGGCTATCAGGAATAATTTACTTCCCCTTTTCCTTGTTTTAAGAAAAACTAAGAGGTTGAAATTTAAAACTACTATTAAGAGTCCGTAGGCTGAGTGTACTTCAACAAAGAAAAAATTAAGAGTAACAAACGTAATAGTAACAAAAGTCAGTAATTCAATAATATTAAGCCACGCGAAAAATGTTCCCACTTTGCGATTTACAAGTGGCCGTGCATATTCAATTGAAGCACGCTCAACAAGCATAATTGAAAACATACTGGTAAGCCAGCCGGGTAATTTCCATGGATTTGCTACATCTTTCAGTAAATTCTCACCAAAAATCTTTGCAATCACATTTATAAACCCCTCAGGAGATTCCCATTGTACATCAAATAAATACAGAAAGCCATGTCCGATTATTCCCCCAATAGCAGTTGCAATTCCCATACTTAAAAAATAATATTTTAAATACAGATGAACCTTATTTTTAACATCTATTTTATTAAGTTTATAGAAAGCATAAAAACACACAAACGAAACCATTAAATCGGTAATAGTTGTAACAGGTTCATCAATGCGCAAACCAAAAGGAAATATAGAAGGTTGTTCAAAAAACATAATATGTGTAAGTTAATAAACTGCTACCATTATTTCAAATTAGTTATTATTTTTTTTGATTAATTAAAGTATTTTTGTGACAATGCATAATTTAAGCAGAGTGTTATATATTTGCCTACTTACAAAAACAAGAATGTTTTGAGAAAATTATTTATTATATCAATTCTTATAATAATTGTTTCAATTAAGCTGTCAGCCCAGACTGATGATTTTATTCCTTCGCATGCATTTGGAATAAAACAGGGAATTAATTCTTCATCGGTTAGTTTTTCGCCCGGAATAAAACAAGGTACAACACTGGGATATATAGGAGGATTAGTATACAAATACCAAAATGATATGTATTCTAACGGGTGGATTTTTGGATTGCAAATTGAACTTAACTATACTCAGAAAGGATGGACTGAAGACCTTGATACTATAAATAATTCATACAGCAGAAAATTAGATTATATTGAATTGCCCTTCATTACTCATATAATTATAGGGAAACGCCCAAAACTTAAATATTATATTAATCTGGGAACATCGTTTGCTTATTTTTTATCTGAAAAAGAAAATGTTGAAGTGAACAATGAATTGTACAGGCGTGAATATTATGAAAAAGAAGTTGAAAATTATTTTGATTATAGCGGATTGGGTGAAATAGGGATAACCTATAATACAGGAATTGGCGAATTTCAGGCTGGTGTAAGGTATCAATTAACATTTACAGATTTATTTAAAACTACTTCGGAAACTATATTTGAGAACTCCCAGAATCAAATCTGGAGTTTCTCAATTACTTATTTTTTCCTCGGCAATAAAAATTAATACTCTTGAACATATTGGTTTATTTGGTGTTTAGTTTTTGAAATTAATTACTAATGCTAAATTAAAATCATGAAAAAAACATTTACATTAATCATACTTACCTTATTCTCATTATTGGTAATTTCACAAACCAAATCCTTACACGATTTTACTGTTAAAAATATCGATGGAGAAGATTTTAATCTCTCATCATTAAAAGGTAAAAAGGTGTTGGTTGTTAATACTGCATCGAAATGCGGACTTACACCACAGTATGAAGATTTACAAAAACTATATGAGCGATACAGCTCTAAAGATTTTATTATCATCGGATTCCCTGCAAACAACTTTATGAAACAAGAACCGGGTTCAAATTCTGAGATTAAGCAATTTTGTTCATCGGAATATAATGTTACTTTCCCTATGATGTCGAAAATATCAGTGAAAGGAGATGATATTAATCCATTATATCAATGGCTAACGGAAAAGGAACTGAATGGGAAAATGGATTCAAAAGTAAAATGGAATTTTCAGAAATACATGATTGATAAAAATGGTAAGTTGATTGATGTAGCTTATCCTAAAACAAATCCGTTTGATGATCAGATAATAAATTGGATAGAAGATAAAATGTAATACTACTTTTAAATTATAGTCTTCCGCATTTGGTTAATTCCGAATGCGGTTTTTTATTCAAATTATTCGTTTGTGTAATGTATTTACACATTGGTAGATTTTTGTTGTTTATGATAGGGGAAAATTGTTTATTGTAATCTTTAATATTATACATAAAACTTAATATCATGAAAAATCTATCTTTTTTACTTTTATTATTAATAGCTTTTGCTTGTGTTGAGCAAAAAGAAGAATGCAAATTCCCTGAATTAAAAGGCGAATATTTTGGGCAGACACTACCAGGCGACTCTGCTGTATTGTTTGCTCCTGGAATCATTTCAACAGGAATGGGTGATAGGGATATCGCTATAACCCCAGATGGTAAAGAGATATTTTTTACCAGGGTAATTGGTAATTCAGACTATTCTACTATTTTTTATACAAATGAAATAAATGGTAAATGGACAAAACCTGAAGTTTTTGAGTTTTGCAAAGATGTAGAATATAAATATACAGAACCATTTGTGTCTTGTGATGGCAAGAAATTGTTTTTTATTTCGAATAAACCTAATGTTGAAGGTCAAGAATCTTATGATATTTGGGTTTCGGAAAAAGATGGAAATAATAATTGGACTGAACCATACAATTTAGGGGAACCAGTTAATACTGATCAAAATGAATTTTTTCCTTCTTTAACATCAGATGGAACATTGTATTATAATCACTTTGATCCGGAATCAAAAGCAGAATTCATTTATAGATCAAAATTAGTTGACGGGCAATATACTACACCGGAAATATTAAGCAAAAAGGTCAATGGGGGTCGCGCACGATTTAATGCCTATATCTCGCCAGATGAAAGTTTTATTATTGTTCCTACATTTGGTTTGCCGAATTCCTATGGAGCAACTGATTATTATATTGTTTTCAGAGATGAACAAGATAATTGGAGTGATCCGATAAATATGGGTGATAAAGTAAACAGTGCTAATGGACGAGAATGGTCGGCATCTTTATCTCCTGATGGAAAGTATTTATTTTACATGTCGGCAAAAATACCAGAAAACAGTAAAGATATGAAAGAGTTTTCTGCTGATAATTTTTATGATATGCACAATTCTCCGCAGAATGGGTTTTCTGATATTTATTGGATAAAAACTGATTTTATTAACGATTTACGTAAACAAGCCAAATTTTAAACTAAATATTTATGAAAAAGCTACTAATAAGTTTAATACTAGCAATTCCTGTAATTTGTAATGCTCAGGTTAAAATTGATTATCCCGGAGATATTCTACCATCGGACAGTGCATTACTTTTTGCACCAAATTTAATTAATACAGGTTTATATACCAGAGATTTTAGTATGACACCTGATGGTAAAGAAATATACTTTTCAATAATGGCTGGACGTGCTGCTATTATCATGGTTGCATATTATGAAAATAAAAAATGGAATGAACCTGAAATTGCTCCTTTTTCTGGAAGTAAACAATTCTTTGATTTTGAGCCTCATGTTTCTCCTAATGGAAAACAAATCTTATTTCTTTCAACAAGACCCAAAAAGGGACAAGAACCAAAACCCGGATGGGCATATCAGAATATCTGTGTGGTAGACAGAACAGATAATAGCTGGAGTGAACCATATGAAATTGGAATCCCTATAAATACAGATAATAACGAATTTTTCCCGTCATTAACTGATAATGGAGATTTGTATTTTAATCATTCAGTTGAATTTACAGATGTAGCATTGTATTGCTCAAAGAACATAAATGGGAAATATATTGAACCGAAAAAACTGTCATTCAAAAATGATAGTAATATGTTATTATATAATGCTACTGTTTCAAGAGATGAGAGTTTTATTTTAACTTGTGGATCGAACAAAAATAATCGAAATCAAACAAAATATTATATTGCTTTTAATTTAGGTGATAATAAGTGGAGTGATTTATGCGATTTATCTGATTATTTAGGTAATGAAGGTGGTAGAGCAGCATCAATTTCATTATCGCCGGATGGTAAATTTATTTTCTTTAGTACTGTACTTCTTGATCAAAAATATAGTAATATTTATCCGGGAATGAAAATATCGGAGATTATTGAAAATAGGATGAAACCTCAAGTAGGATCATCTAATATTTATTGGATTAGTTCAGATTTTATAAATACAATTAAAGAAAAGGCAATCAATAATATACCACTTTAGGTTTCTATACGTAATTGTAATATTATTAAGTCAACAGTAGTTTTACTGTTGACTTTTTTAATTTTCGCAGAAACGGGCAATAACCGTATAAGCATTTTGCAAACCCAATTCTCCTGATACACTCATATCCATACACCCATTTTCAGACTCTTTTAAATAAATGTAAGTTAATCCGCGATTATAATATGCTTCGGCAAATATTGGTTCTAACTTGATAACATTATTATAAATATTAATTGCTTTACGATATTCACGTGTTTTTAAATATGTGTTTGCCAGGTTATATGCCGAGAAAATAAATTCAGGTGCAAGCTCAAGGGATTTTAAGTAATCGTCAATAACCAAATCATAATCGCGAATACTTTCATATGATTTTAATGTACTTATATTATTTGAGTTATTCATAGGATTAATCAATATCACTTCATTTTCCTGTTCAAGCAATTTCATATGATATTTGCTCTGCAATAATAGACCATGAAATTACCCGGATCAGTTTTTAATGCCAGATCAAGATCTGAAAGGGCTCCGTTGTAATTTTTAATTAAACTTTTATATACGCTGCTTTGAATAAGATTTTTAACTTTATTACTTGTATTATTATATTCAACATTTAATCTTTCAATCTCATTGCTAATAAGGTTTGTTTCGAAGACATTTTCAATTTTATTTTCAATAATTAACCCTAATTCAGAATATTCACCTTTAATATTTTCAATATTTTCAAATAACACAGATAGCCTGTTAAAATATTTACTATTGTTTTCACCATAAAGCAGTTTGAAGTTATTTTCGGGTACTATACGCTCATTAAATTTAGGATTGTTATAAAACCTACTACTGGATTTAAGTGTAATTAAACTTTGGAAATTAGCAGCAGTATCAGCATAACTCGCATAGGAATCCTGGTTTTGCTTAACATTTTCAATTATCTGATCAGCTTTTTCTCTATCAGTAAAAGCTCCTTGTGCATCATTTAATTTATGTCGAACAATAGAACGATTTATATATGCCTTGGCAAAATCGGGGTAAATTTCTATAGCATGCGAAAAATCGATAAAAGCACCTTGTAAATCATTTATCTGCAATTTTATTGAGCCTCTGTTAAAATATGTTAGAATGTTTTGTGGGTTTAACTCAATTACTTTATCTAAATCTTTTATTGCTTCCTCACTTTTTCCTTCTTCATTTTTTATTAATGCTCTGTTAAAAAGAGCCATTGAATTATCCGGCTCTATGTGAATAGCAGTATCCAAATCCAAAATTGAAACTTCAGTTTTTTTAAGATGATAATTAGCCAGCGATCGATTAATATATCCACTGGCATTTAAGGGATCTAATTCTATGACCTTATTATAATTAATAATTGCAGTATCAAATTTATGCCACTCAGAATAAAGTATTCCTATGTTCATATATACATCAATATAATCCGGATCAATATCGAGTGCTTTTTCATAATCAGCAAGTGCTCCTAAGGTATCTTCAAGCATATTATTGGCTAATCCCCTGTAAAAATAGGCTCTCTTATTCTTTTTAGTTATTTCGAGCGATTTATTAAAATCAGATATGGCCTGATTATATTGATTGATCTTTATTTTACAAAACCCTCGTGTTACATAAAAATCAGGCTCAATGGCATTAAGTTTTATTGCATCATTAAAATCATTTATTGCCAAATAATGCTTTTTTAAATTAATTCGTGTATAACCTCTGTATCTTAAGGCATCAGTATGATTAGGCTTATACTCAATGGCTTTATTGTAATCTTGTTCGGCTCCCATATAATCCATTAAATTATATTTTGCTATACCGCGCATAAAATAAGGTTCTGAGAGCTCAGGCTTAACTTTAATTACAATATTAAACGATTCAATTGCATCGTTAAATTTTTCGGCATACAATTGTGCTCTACCACGATTAAGATAGTAGTTAATATTTAATTGTGCGCTTAAACTTAATGAAAGACTTATAAAAAGGAGAAATAAAAGTGTTGTTCTTTTCATTACATGTATATCAATTTCAGGATTTTAGTTAATTCATGTTCATCAATTTCGTCAAATTGATTATATTCGTTACTATCAACGTCTAAAACACCAATAATATTTCCATCCTGATTTTTTAAAGGTAAAACTATTTCTGATTTTGAACGAGAATCGCAAGCTATATGTTCAGGAAATTTTTCAACATCAGGCACAATAATAACCTTTTGCTGATTAATTACTGCCCAGCAAACTCCGACATCTTTTTTGAGTTCCTGACAAGCTACTGGTCCCTGATATTGTCCCACAACTAATTTATTGTCTTTTATGAAATAAAATCCTGTCCAAAAAAAGTATTCTATTTTGTGATGTAAAACCGCTATAATTGATGACATTCGTGCAAACGGATCACTTGTTTTTGAAAGTAATTCTTCTAACTGTTTATATATTCGTTGATAACGTGCTTGTTTTTTATTTTTATCCATAAACATTGATTCTAAATATCCAAAGGTAATATTTTTTCAAATGGTTAAATATTAAATTATGTTAACCTTTATCCTTATAATTTGTTTATTAAACTTAAAGTAAATTTACCAGTCTATGAATTGTTAATTAATATTCATGAATTTCAGATTATTTAAGAACTTAAATAAACAGGAAGTAAAATCGTTTAAACTCCATGTATCTTTTTCGGTTATCGATGGATTAATACGTGGTGCTTTAATCTTAAATGAATTTGTATTCGTGAAAAGTTTAAATGGATCCAGCTATCAGTTAAGCTTTTTATTTCAATCAAGTGTTATTGTTCTTTTACTATCTATTGTATTTAATGAGTTAATATTCAGATCAAAAAATAAACGAAAGCTTTTACGTAAAGCAGGATTTTTAACGCATTTACCAATGTTGGCATTGTTGTTCTTTCCTAGGAATCCTGAGATTTACGCCGTAGATTCAATTTATCACTACATTTTCCTGTTTGTTTTCTTTAGTTATTATTTATCTTATCCAATTACATTGCCAGCCATAAACCTGTTTTTGAAAAACGCTTATTCCAAAGATAATTTTGGAAAATTGTATAGCATCTCAACATCCATAAGGCAAGTCCTGCAAATGTTAATTATCTTTTTATTTGGTTGGTTGCTCGATATTGACAATTATGCTTTTACCTATATTATGCCTGTACTGGGAGTACTTGGATTTATAAGTATTATTATGCTTACGCATATTGACTATATTCAAAAAACAATACCAAATATTACTGGTGGTATAATATCATCATCAATTGATTCTGTAAAAAAATTATTTAAGATTCTAAAAACAAATAAAGCATATTTCGATTACGAAGTTGGATTTATGTTTTACGGCTTTGCTTTCATGAGTACAAAGGCTGTAATAATACTTTTTTACTATGAAGTTCTTGTTTTGAATTATTCGAGTGTTGCATTTTATCAGAATGTATATAATATAGTTGCTATTTTAATAATTCCATTTTTTGGAAAGTTGATCGGGAAAATAGATCCGCGGAAATTTACTATATATGCATTTTTAGCTATGGCAGGGTACATTTTATTTATTGCAATATCAGAGTTCGATCCCTTATATTATGAAATATGGAATTTTAAAATCTATGCAAGTCTTATAATATCAACAATCTTTTATGGTTTATTCGTCTCCACAATGACTTTATCATGGAATATAGGCTCGTCATATTTCGGAAGTGATGAAGAAGCAGGTGACTATCAGTCAATTCATCTTTTTCTGACAGGGATTCGCGGAGTTTTTGCACCTGTAATTGGAATTGTGTTATATGAATTATTTGGTTTCACATGGACTTTTGCTATCGCAATATTAATGCTTATAGTTGCTTCTTACTATATGAGATGGTCATATAAAAACCGCAGGGTTTTATAAAACACCACTTTACAAACACCAAATAACCGATAAAATTCAAACAATAATATCCTAATATTTTTTTATGATTTAGAAATTCAATATTAATTGAAATTTGCTAATAGTATTTTGTAATTTTATAACTTAAATAAATCATGAAAAAATGAAAAAGATTTCGGGCATACTAGCAATATTATTAGTACTTACAATATCTTGTAATACAAGGGAAAAAGTCAGTTTAATAATAACCAATGCAAAGGTTTACACGGTAAACAATAATTTTGAATTAGCAGAAAGTTTTGCAGTAAAAGATGGTAAATTCATTGCTATTGGCACAACAGAAGAAATATTATCTAAATATCAATCAAATCAAATACTGGATTTAGAAGGTAAATATGTATTTCCTGGTTTTATTGATGCACACAGTCATTTTTATGGTTATTGTATGACACTTTTACAAGCTGATTTACGTGGAACAAAATCTTTCGATGAGATATTAGATGTAATAAAAAAGCATGATAATAAATATAATTCAGAATGGGTTTTAGGACGCAGCTGGGACCAAAACGATTGGGAGATTAAAGAGTTTCCAAGCAAAGAAAAACTTGATGAATTATTTCCTGATAAGCCCGTTTATTTAAAACGAGTTGACGGACATGCAGCGTTAGCGAATTCTAAGGCACTTGAGTTAGCCGGAATAAACTCGCAAACCCAGGTTGATGGCGGTAAAATATATTTAAAAGATGGTGAACTAACTGGAATATTAATTGACAATGCTATGGAACTTGTTAATGATCTAATTCCTGATACTGATAGAGAAACAGCCATTAAAGCACTAAAACAAGGCGAACAGAATTGTTTCGAAGTAGGATTAACATCTGTTTGTGATGCAGGTTTATACAAAAAACAAATTCTGCTGATTGATTCTCTTCAGAAAAATGAAGAAATGAAAATTCGTATTTATGCAATGCTTGTGCCTAACGAAGAAAATATAAATCATTTTGTAAAAAAAGGTATTTATAAAACGGATTATTTAAATGTTAGATCTATAAAATTATTTGCCGACGGAGCACTTGGTTCAAGAGGTGCATGTTTAATTGAACCATATAGTGATGATCCTGAAAATTACGGTTTGATTGTAGACGCCGTTGAGTTTTATCATGAAATGTGTAAAGTGGCACATGAAAATAATTATCAGGTAAATACTCATGCAATTGGCGATTATGCCAACAGATTAATGCTTAATATTTATTCAGAATACTTACAAGGCCCAAATGATAAACGTTGGAGAATTGAGCATGCACAGGTAATTCATCCTGATGATGTAAATAAATTTGGAGATTTCAATATAATTCCTTCCATACAATCAACTCATGCTACATCTGATATGTATTGGGCTGATGAAAGGTTAGGAGAGAAGAGAATAAAAAATGCCTATATATATAAGGTATTGTTAGATCAGAATGGATGGGTTCCAAATGGTACTGATTTTCCGGTGGAAAAGATTGATCCACTTTTAACATTTTATGCAAGCATTGCCAGAAAAGATGTTGAAGGATATCCGGAAAATGGTTTTCAAAAAGAGAATGCTTTAACACGTAAAGAAACATTAAAGTCAATGACTATTTGGGCTGCAAAAGCAGCATTCGAAGAAAATGAAAAGGGCAGTATTGAAACAGGTAAGTTTGCTGATTTTGTAGTCTTAGATGATGATATAATGGAAATACAGGAAAATGAGATTCCATATGTGAAAATTCTACGTACATATATATCTGGTAAAAAAATCAAGTAACAAACATTATAACAAAAAGGAAGTGAATAAACCACTTCCTTTTTACTATTCGTATCTTAGGGCATTCACAGGATTTCTTCGTGCTGCTTTGTATGTCTGAGATAGAATCGTTACAATTGTTATTATAGTTATAATTATTATTCCAACAACAACCGACGGAATATCAAATCCAATACTATTTGGTAACTGTTGTTTCATTATACTGGTTCCGGCACCAACAATTAATAATGATATAGCTAGAGCAATTGATACGATTATAAAATAACTTTTCGATAAATGTTTTATTATAATACCCGGAGTTGCACCCATTACTTTGCGTATTCCAATTTCCTTTTTACTTGATTCTGAGTTATAAGCAACCATTCCTAATAATCCTAAACAAGAAATAGATATTGCCAGAACTGAAAGTAAACCTACTATTATCCCCATAAAAGTTAATGGTTTAAACATTTGTTTTATTGATTCTTCATAAATCTCGTATGAAAATGAAGTATTAGGATCAACCCCTTTCCATTTTTGTTTTAAGTCAGAAACAAGAGTTTTTATATCCGCATTTTCTTTATGTTTTAAAACCAGTATTTTGAAGTCTTTAGGTTGATATCTTAATACAAGCTGATCTATCTCTTCTATTGGATCTGTGTAATAAAAATCTTTTGTTACACCTATGATTTCTATTAAATTATCATCAATATTGATAGTTTCACCAATAGCATCCGATGGATTTAAAAATCCCATTTTTTGTATAGCTTTTTCATTTACTAAAACATATCTTTCATTACCAACTCCATCGTTCAAGGTGAAATTTCGCCCTGCAATTAGCTCAATATTTAATATATCAATATAATTATAATTAATGTTTAGCATATTAATGTGAACTGTATCAATAGAGTTTGGTAAAATTGCTTCTGTAACCAGCCGTCCCGAAGTAATAGGCATAATATAAGCAGAACTTACATCTGAAATATCTTTAATATTTGAAATTTCGTTTGATAAAACTTCGTGCGAAACTCCTTGTAAATTAATTGTAATTAAATTCTTTTTATTAAACCCCAGATCTTTATTAATTATGCTTGTAAACTGTTTAAAAACAAGAACGGTTAAAATAATAAAGGTAGATGAAATTACAAATTGGGTAGTAAGCAATATTTTACGAAGTGCAAAACGTGTTATAACTTTCCCGTTACCGGCATCTTTTAATACCTTAATAGGGTTTGATTTTGAAATATTTAATGATGTTACTAAACCGAATATTACACCTACAAGCACTGTAAAAATAAAGAAAACAACATATACAGTATTACTCCTTTCAAGTTCTAATTTGGAGCTTAATGATGGCTCAAATTGTAATAGTAATTTGAAAATATATTCGAAAAGTATTGATGAGACAATAAATGAAATAATTAAGATTATTA
>JAIORB010000023.1 GCA_021108325.1 Bacteroidales bacterium
GCAATAAATTCACGTATTTGTTTATCGGATGAATTATTAAAACGCCCTTGTGGCAATACTATTGCCATTCGTCCGCCGGGTTTTAAAAAATCCAGATTACGTTCGATAAACAAAATATCACGTCCTACTTTTGTTTGATACTTGCCGTTTTCTTTTTTACCCAGCTCATATTTTGCAAGTATTCTACTTTCTTTTATATCGCCTGCAAACGGCGGGTTTGCCATTAAAACATCAAACTGAAAATCGTGATTGCTGTTTTTATCGACACGTAGTTTTTTGAATTTTTTCCATCCGTTAAAATAGGTATCCTGCCAGTTTTCATCTTCTGTTTTTTCGTCCCACCGTTCCCAATCCAGTGTATTCAGGTGTAATACATTTGATTGTCCATCACCGGCAATTAAATTCAGAGTTCTGGCTACACGAACCGATTTTTCGTCAAAATCTATGGCAAATACTTTATCTTTAACATAATCTTCACAACGAGCAGGTTTTTGTTCCAAAGTAAACAAATGGCTTTTGTCGAGTCCTTCGTCTTTCATTATTTGTTCCCAAACATGAAAAATTGTATGTACAGGAAATCCGCAACTTCCTGCCGCGGTATCAATCATGGTTTCATGCTCTTTTGGATTAAGCATTTTCACACACATATCAATTACATATCGTGGTGTAAAGTATTGCCCTTTTTCGCCTTTGCTGCTTTTATTAATCAAATATTCAAAAGCATCATCAACTACATCAAGGTTTGAGTTAAAAAGCTTAACATTTTGCAAAGAAGAAACACAAACCGAAAGGTGCGAAGCAGTTAATTCTATTTTAGATTCTTCGGAAAAAACACCTTCCCATTTTTCCTTTGCCCTGTCGAATATTTTCTGGATTTTTTCTTTTAGTTCGGTTTCGGTATCACCATAATTTCTGAATTCGAGATGCCGGGTTTTGTTTCTTCCCGATTCCATTTCATCGAAAAGCTTGGTGAAAACTAACTTAAAAAGTTCTTCAAAAACATCAACACCTGCATTTGCCAAAACCTCATCTTCCATTTCCAAAATTAAATCTTTCAATGATTTTCTTTCGGTTCTCAACTTGTCCTTATCAATAAGGTCTTGAATTGTCCAACGTTCAGAGAGTATATCCGAAAGTTTTTCATTAGCATTTGGTATTGCAGGAATATCCTCAAAATAATTTGGGTCTTTACGGTGATAATAAGAAATTGAATCGCCGTTGCTCCAAATCCCGATAGGTGCACCTGTGGCATTACAATACGATTTCAGTTGCTCTTTTCCGTCTTTTAGTTTTGGCTTTTTAAGCTCAACCATCATATACACGGCACGGGTATCTTTTTTGTCGAAAATTACAATATCAGCCCTTTTCTTTTCACGCCCAAACGAAACAGAATGTTCCAGTTCCATACGTTCAACAGGATAATTGTAATCGCCAATAAGCACTTGCAAATACAACTGGCGAATGGCTTCTTCGGGAGTAAGTTTAATATCTTTCTTGCGAACAAGACAATTTATGTAAGGTGTTTCTTTTCCCCTAACATCTTTTAAAACAATTCTGTTTTCAAGATTTTGTATTTCAACGAGATTAAACTGGGTTAACTTATAGTTTGAATCTCTTAATATTTCTGCAAGTGTCATGTTCTGTTTTTTAAATTTTAGACAAGATACAAATTTATCATTATTTGTAGAACAAACTGACGAGTTTGGAATAATTGCAAGAGGTTGTTCAAAAAGTAAAATAATTTAATAGGAAGCTGTCTAAAAAGCTTAAAAATGTAAAAAATTACAAATTAATATTCTTTGTGAGCCTTTGTGTGTACTTCGTGATCCTTTGTGGTTCAGTTATTTATATTTTACCACAAAGTTGCACAAAGGACTTCACAAAGTATCACTAAGGCTTTTTGGACAGCCTCGACAGGGGAAAGTACCTTTTCACAGCTATTGTCATTCCGCACTCCTGACTGCCACCCGCCTACCGAACGGTCAGGTCAGGCAGGTAATGCGGAATCTGTTAACTAATTGACATTGGTCTGCCGACAGGCAGAGTTTCACAAAGACTTTTTAAACAACCTCTTTATAATAATTTGTTTGGATAAAATGGTTGAAGAAGTCGAAGGAGTTGGTTTATTTCTTTTTGAAGTAATTTACAATAAGAAGGACCTCAAATACTGTATAGAGTAAATAAAGTATGAAAAAAGAAACTAGAAAAATCCTGGCTTTCTCAGGAAAAGAAAAAGCATAATAAACAATTATTACAAGATAAATAATCATTTTTATGCCTGAAATCATCATAAATTTTGAGGTAAATTTAGATGTCTCCTTTTCGCTAACCCGTAAAACTGAATAATGGAAGACTGCTGTAAAAACAGTTATTATGCCGAATAAAATCCAGAAAATCGGTAAATAGTATTCTTTTAAAAGGGTTTGGAATAAAACAAAAGCAATTAAACCAAGAATCGCAGCAAATACGAATTCCCGAAAAACAAAATTTCTAAATGCGCGCATTACTTTTTTGGTGGTTTAAGAAAATCCTTTATTGAATAATATGTTGCAAATACAACAGCTAAAATAGATAACACCACAGTAAAGATCGGAAACTCTATTTTAGTAATTACTTGATCTAATTTCATTCCTCCAAAGATTCCAATTAAAACAATCGCCATCATCTGGAAAGCAATTGCAGAATACTTTGCGTAATGTTTAAGCGCTTTTTTGTTCTTTTGGTCCGAATTTTGGTTCTTCTGTTCTGACATCTTTAAATGATTCTTCGCTCATTTTACAATTTCCTGTAAACTTAGAGCCGGGTTCTATAGCTAGTTTTTTAGTAATTATATCACCAAATATTTTAGCAGTAGCTTTAAGAGAAAGTAATTCACTAACTTTAATTTTTCCATGAACTTCTCCTAATACTTCTGAGTTTTTACAATCTACTTCGCCATTCACCTTGCCTGTTTCGCCAATCACAACCTTGCCTGCCGTTTTAAGGTTTCCTGTTAATGTTCCATCAATACGAATATCGCCATTTGAATTAACATCTCCGGTAATTTCTGTTCCTGCACCAATCAGATTTATTGCAGGTGCTGCTTCTGTCTCGTTATACTTTGCCATCTTTGAATCCTTAATTTTTAAACATTAATTACAAATTACAATCACTTTGACCCGACAAATATATATAAAAATATATCTAACGTTTTAATTATTTAATCCAAATATACATTGAATATTAAGTTAAACAATCTATTTGCCAATTTATTGTGAATGATTATATATTTTTTAAAACTGCCTTAAATTCGCAAGCCGTTCCACGGCTAATCGCCTAATTTGTAAATGAATAAAAATTCACCTAAGGATATTAAAAACTGTATAAATCAATCCCAAATAACATTTCCAAAATCAAACTGCCTTCCGTAGGAGCAAATCCTACTCTAACACCTGTATTTAAAGGAAAAATTGTGCGCAATAAATGATAATCGGCAGTTAATTCAATTCCAAAACTAAAGTTGTGGTCAATTGGCCAGATATACCTGGTTCGGTCTTCATTTACAGTTCTGTAGGTATTATATGCATAATCAACAAACAAATCACCTCTAAACCTTTTTATATAAATAAAAGAACCTAGATTCCAATCAGAATACGCAATAGGAAAAACATAATCACAATACAGTTTAACCATTCTTTCTGTTCGCTTTTTCTCAATCCCTCTCGGGAAATCAAAATTACTTCTAAATAAATATAAATCCGGTTCCTGATACTGATATCCAAAATTGATTTTTATTCCATTATTTTTCCCTCCGGGCAGGTAGAAAATTGCATCAGCATTATACATATATCCAAAAAGCTCAGAATCAAAAGGAGTGTTAAATAAGTTAAAATCGAAAATTGCACCCAGCTTTGGAATTATATCTCTTTCTGCTTTAAATTGATAAGAATAAAAAAACAATTCCGTTTGTACAAACTCAATCCCTTTTATATAATAATTGTTTTGATAATTATAATATAAATTATCAAAGTATTCCACAGATATTAATGGTCTGAAACCCTTAATAAATTTTCCTTTTGTTAAATTAAACGGAACATAAATATCAAGATCATAACTGTACGCTATGTTTGATTCCGGATACCATGTTGCATCACTTGTAGTTTGTATTAATTGATTATCACCATAATTTGCACTTATTTTAACTACCGGATATTGCCCTTTAAAAATTAATGATGATGTTAAATAATGATTTCCATTTTTATATGCATAAGCCACGATTGATTCTGTTGAACTCAGTTTATTTTGAGAAAGCAACATTATTCCGGGGTGAATGTTCCCATATATTTCCGAAGGATCGGCAAATACATTCCCCAAATCCATATTATCATAATCAACATACAAGGGAATCCAGCTATGGAAATTGAATAAGCTTAATGCTTTTCTATATGGTTTTACAGCAAATTCCTTTTGTTGACTGCCTGTTTGGGGTTTTTCAAAAGATTCTTGCTCAGATAAAATATCTGCAAATTCAAATTTATAATTCTCTACCTGGTCAATCTTCTTCCAAAGAGCCCGTTCAATCGGGATTTTAGCTAAGCGAAATCCTTGCGAAGTGTATTCGTTTGTAATCAATTCATTTTTATTCGTACTTATATCAAATTCCGAAATTCCAAACCCGGATTCTGAAATTTGATAGATTTCACGGCTATTTTCATCATAAACATAAATATTGTCAGTCCCGTTTATAGTAGAATGAAAATAAATATAGTTATCGGAAGGTTTTATTCTTTGAATATCGCCATTCTCTATTTTAAAAACAATTTCCCATTTATTTATATCAAAATCGTATCGAGAAACCTGTTTGCCGTCGCTTGTTAATTCAATGATATAAATATACCTGTCATCTTTGGACCATTTTGGTCTTTGAATAAAATAGTTTTTGCTCGATTTTATTTCTTTAATAACAGAACCATCAAATGAATTAAGAATTACAAGAGAGCTTCGATTTTTTTCATTAACTTTTACAACTACTATTTTTTCAGCGCTTAATGAGAAATCAGGACTAAAATATCTTGATTTTTCTATAATAACTTTTTCTTTTTGAGTCTTAATATTAAGTAACTTAATCGACGTATACTCTCTGTTATGCCATCTTCTATCGGGCCTGTACTCCGCCCATACAAGAACACCTTTGGCATACGAGAAATCATTAGATACTAAATATCCGGGTTCGTAAATAAGCTTTTCTGAATCTTTACTAACAAGAACAAATTGTGGAATATGCGATAATCCTTTTTTTAAGGCAAGGATATTATCATCATTGATTACTATCGGATTTATATAATCTTCGTAATCATTAATATTATAGTTTTGAAAATACCTGGGGCTAATTTGTTTCTTTTCTGTATTTTCAACTGTCCAGGTACTATCTAAATAATTAAATGTTTCGTTAAATAATTGTTCTTGCGAAAGGCCTATGTTCTTTTTCAGTCCACGATAAAAAGCATAATAAGTTGGAAGTAATGTATATGAATTTTTAGCAACATGATTTTCAATCCTGCTCCAGATATCCACTTCATATTTGTTTCTGGTATAAGCTGTTAACTGATAGCCTAATTCGTAATAATTAGGTACATAATTACGATACGAGCCGAAGAGCATTTTATCGAACGAATATCTGTCGTCGTCGCTCAGTAAATGTGTTTTTATTCCTCTTTCAAAAGAAGGAAGTCGGCCTCTCCCAAATTTAGCCAGAGCTGTTTCGGTACAAACAGCATCACCCTCCAAATACCACATTGGCAGTTGTGCTGTAACCAAACCTGTAGCTTGCTGGCCAAAAACAATTGATAATATTTTTGTTATTCCCTGATTTAATTTATCAATTTGAACAACGTGCCTTAACTCATGTATGCACAAATGCTCAAGCCATGGATCGGGATAACCATCTTGTGGTGGTGTAACAAAAAGCTCCATTCGCTTTGGTGCCCAGGCAACATATCCATTAGATGTTACGGTTTGGTTATGAACAATAACTGATATTTTTTGAGGATTGTGTTCTAAGGTTTTCCCTGCTTTCTTGTAATAATATTCAAGAATATTTGCAATATTCTGAGCCTGATTGTTAAATTCCTTCTGGAAAATTATTTGGAAATTGTCAGTATTAATTTGATTCCATTTTGCAGAAGCAGGATCCTGTCCTGTTGAATAAAATTGTGCTACAGAATATTTGCACCAAAACACATTTATTAATAAAAAAAGAATGACAATTTTCTTTGTATATGGCATCAGAAATTAATTTTGAATGACAATTTTAGATGAATAGATTAAGCCGTTTTGATCGGAAATATATAAAACAGATATTCCGTCCGGAAAGCCTGAGACACTAATCTGTTCTTCAATTAATTTAATATTATTACTAAACTGTTTACTATATAATTTTACTCCCTGAATAGAAAAAATTTCTATTCTCACATCTTTTCTAAATCCAAGGTCAAGTTTTAAGTTTATATAATCATTGGCGGGGTTATTATAAAAAACCTTTACATTTTCAACTTCCGAATCAATAATTTTTAATGGTTCTCCGCGATTCTGATCAATTTCTAATTCTAAATAAACGGGTAAATGATCAGACATATTATATAATGCCAGAGCAACACTGTTAGGAACAGCGGAATTCGAAGTTGTATTTAACGATCCGTTATAATTGCTTCCGTCCTGACCGATTGATTTATATGAATCAACTATATACTCAAAATGATTTGTTCCGTTCATTATGTAATCTGAAGCTAAAATAAAATCAAACCTATCATCCATCCCTCCTGTTGAAAAACAGTCTCCGGTTGTATGTGTTGATTGTGTATGATAATAACGATAATTGTAATTAGATGACCATTCACCAATTTGATCAGCAGGGTCATAAAAAGTATAAAGACTATTATCCGGGTCAATTAAATTTTGAAAAGCGCTTTCCGTTGGAGTGTAAACATTAAAATCTCCCAACACAAGATAATTTCCTTGTTCTCCGAGCGATTCAAAATAATCCATGATCAGACTTGTTTCATATGTTCTTTGAGTTTCATTTTCAGGATAACTACCTGCCTTTAAATGTGCTACCAAACAATAAATATATGCAGTATCATTTGTAGTTTCCAAATCATCTGAATTATAATAAAATTTGTAAACGTTAAATGTTTTTTCAAAGCCATAAGTAAACCTAATTGGTATACTGCTTTTCAAAACAAGTTTATTGGCATTATAAAAAATTGTATTTGCTAAATATATTTCCGGGAAATCGGTTTTTCTATAATATGTAATACCATCCACATTCAGAACATTTTCGAGTAAGTAAGCAGCATCGTCTGAAACAGGATAAGAACTTTCTCCGTCTAGTTCGTTTACCAAAAAAATATCTGGTTTAACGTGTTGAATAATTGTTTTTAAGTATTCGTTCTTATTATCAATATTATTTGTTGCACTTGTACATTCGTAAACATTTTTACCGTAATACAACAAATTATAATGCATTACTTTTATTGTATCCTGCGCAACTAAATTATTTACACTAAAAAATAATATTACAAGCCAACCTGTATTTTTGTAAATTTTCAATTCTACAATTTTTTAGCGTTATACCCTTCAGATATTAAAATCTGAACAATCTTATCCCTGAAATCACCCTGAATTAATATATCTCCATCTTTTACAGATCCGCCAACGGCACACTTTGTTTTTAAAAGTTTCCCAAGATCCTTTATATTATCTTCGGTTCCGACAAAACCACTAACTAAAGTTGCCTGTTTCCCTTTTTTCTTAGCTTTAGTATCAATATAAACTTTTAGTTTCTGTTTAGATGGTTCTAAAGTTTCTTGTTCCTGTTCTTCATCATGTTGATATTGAAAATCGGGATTGGTAGAATATACTATATCAACTCTGCTCTTTCTGTTTTTTTTTGACATTTTTAAACTCCTTACTAATTAGTCAATAATAAAAATATATCCTTGTATTTATTTTTGTAATTATGCCATCATTTTTTGTTACCTGTCTGCCGGCAAGGCAGGCTCGCTCCCACAAACTCTCCACTCATTCCACTCGTGAACTAAGCGAAGCGTTCTCATGAGCTCTGCGAATAACCTTCATGCTTTATCTTTTATCAATCTTATATCTTAATCTTTTAAATTATCATTCTTTTTACACAATTATTTTGCATGAAGGTTTCAGAATTTGGCTAATTTACGTAATTTCGGCCAATATGTTTATAATGAACTTTTTTTTTGATTTTTACACAATAAACTGTCATTATAAATCATTAATTATAAGAATTTGAATTAGATTTGGCAACGAAATATGGAGTCCATATCGACAATTACTGAGAAACAGTTATTATAATCGGATAAGCATATTACAAATTTTTATATATATTAATTACAAATTGAAATTTATATAAATCATACATAATCGATGGAAAAATTTAAAATTGTAAATCGTGTAACCGGCTGGATTGTATTTTTAATTGTGGCAACGGTATATTTATTAACCATTGAGCCCACAACCAGCTTTTGGGATTGTGGTGAGTTTATTGCAACAGCATTCAAACTAGAAGTTGGGCATCCTCCAGGAGCTCCATTATTTATGATTTTAGCACGAATATTTTCTCTTTTTGCTGGAGATGTTACAAATGTTGCAATGATGGTAAATGCCATGTCGGGATTAGCAAGTGCTTTTACAATTTTATTCCTTTTCTGGTCGATAACACATCTTGCAAAAAAGATGTTCCCAAATAACGAAGAACTAACACCCGGACAATTAATTGCAGTTATTGGTAGTGGTTTAGTTGGTGCTTTAACTTATGCTTTTTCAGACACATTCTGGTTTTCAGCAGTTGAAGGCGAAGTTTATGCACTATCTTCATTATTCACTGCAGTTGTTTTTTGGGCAATTTTAAAATGGGAAAATGTTGCCAATGAAAAATATGCAAACCGTTGGTTAATTCTTATCGCATACTTAATGGGACTTTCAATTGGTGTCCATTTATTAAACTTGCTTGCTATTCCTGCAATAGTTTTTGTTTATTATTTTAAAAAATATCCTGTTACCCGAAATGGTGTAATTAAAGCCTTAATAATTTCAGTTGTTATATTGGGTTCTATTATGTATCTCATTATTCCAGGTGTAGTAAAAATTGCAACATGGTTCGAGTTAATGTTTGTAAACGGATTTGGTTTACCTTTTAAGTCCGGTGTTTTATTTTATATCATTTTAATAATTGGTTTTGTAGTTTGGGCAATATATTACACCAACAAGAAAAAGAAAGTTTTGTTAAATACTATTGTTCTTGCGTTTACCGTAATTATGATTGGATACTCAAGTTTTACGATGATTGTTATCCGTTCTCTGGCAGATCCCCCAATGGATGAGAACAATCCTGAAACAATTTTTAATCTTTTACATTATTTGAACAGAGAACAATATGGTAACCGACCATTATTTAAAGGCCAGTATTATAATGCTCCAATTACTGATAGCGAAGAACCTTATACATACAGACAGAAAGACGGGAAATATATAAAATCGTATTCGCTAAATGCAATCTATGAATATGATGAACGTTTTACAACTATTTTCCCGCGAATGTATAGCCAGTCAAATCCTGATCATGCTACCGAATATAAAAAGTGGGCTAATATAAAAGGGAGGAAAGTTACGGTAACAGGATATGATGGAGAACCGGAAATTAAATATGTTCCTACATTTGGAGAAAACCTTAAGTTTTTCTTCACATATCAATTGGGGCACATGTATTGGCGTTATTTCATGTGGAACTTCTCCGGAAAACAAAATGATACCCAAAGTCATGGAGAGTTGCTGAATGGAAATTGGATTACGGGTATTAATTTTATCGATAGTAAATTGATAGGCCCGCAAGAAAATCTTCCGGATCACATGAAAAATCAAAAATCCAGGAATACTTATTTCATGTTACCTTTCTTACTGGGCTTAGTTGGATTTTTCTTTCACTTACGTCGCCATTTTAACGATTTTATTGTGGTTATGTTACTTTTTGTATTAACCGGAATTGCAATTGTTGTATATCTGAATCAGTATCCGCTGCAACCGCGTGAGCGTGATTATGCCTATGCCGGATCATTCTATGCTTTTTCAATTTGGATTGGATTAGGTATTTTAGGAATTTATAATTTCTTCCATAAAAAACTACCCTCAATAGTTAGTGCAGGACTGGCTACAACAATTTGCCTTGTTGCCGTACCTGCTGTTATAGCAAGTGAAACCTGGGACGATCATGATCGTTCGAACCGATATATAGCTCGCGACTTTGCTTCTAATTACCTAAATTCTTGTGCTCCAAATGCAATATTATTTACACATGGCGATAATGATACATTCCCGCTATGGTATGCCCAGGAAGTTGAAGGCATTCGCACAGATGTTCGTGTTGTTAACCTTTCGTTATTAAATACCCACTGGTATATCGATCAAATGAAGCGAAAAGCTTACGACTCAGAACCTGTACCATTCGGCTTAACACACGAAGAGTATTTAAACGGTGTGCGCGATGTTGTATATATTAATGATAGAATCAACGATTATGTAATGGTTGATCAGGCTATTGACTTTGTTATTTCCGATGACCCACGAACAAAATTGCAGGTAGGACAAAACGAATGGATCGATTATTTGCCAACCAACAAATTTATTGTTCCGGTTGATTCTGCCTTAGTTATTGCAAACGGAACAGTTAAGCCCGAGGATGCAGACAAAATAGTTTCTGAAATCAGGTTTAAATTAAACAAGCGAAGAATCATGAAAAATGAACTTATGATTCTAGACCTGTTGGCAAATAATAATTGGGAACGTCCTGTATATTTTGTTTCTACAGCAGGAGATGGAAATATCGGAATTGATGATTATCTTCAATTAGAAGGCTTTGCTTACAGACTGGTTCCTATTAAAACACCATCAAAAGGATATTTGGAAACAGGCCGAATAGATGTTGATATTATGTACAAAAAACTAATGGAAGATTTCCGTTGGGGTAATATGAACGATCCAGATATTTCGATTGATCATACCATTAACCGAACAACATCTGTAATCAGAATCAGAAATAATTTTAACAGATTAGCAAAAGAACTAATGAAAGCTGGCAGAAAAGATTCTGCTGTACAGGTATTGGATAAATGTATGGAAATTATGCCGGTTTATAATTTTAAATACGACCTGTTTATATTAGATATCATTGAAACATATTATAATATTGGAGCAACTGACAAAGCAAATTCTGTTGTTGCTGAATTTGCTGAAACTACAATGGAAGAATTAAATTACTATTTTTCTTTGCCTCCAAAATTTGCCGGCAGCTTAGATTATGAGCTTAGATTATCTGTACATTATTTGCAGAGACTGAACGATTATTCTCAACGATATGGAGACCCGGAGTTAGCTGCTAAAATAGAAAATGCACTGGTTAATGCCTATAGTCAATACGAAAGAAATCAGTAAAAAATATAAATCTTATCTTGATTTAAACCTGCCAGATTTATTCCGATAATAACTATCGGGACTGGCAGGTTTTTTAAATAAAAAAACAGACGTTTCTTAATCTGGTGCATTTTGTTTTATATTCCATTCATTTGTCCCAGGAATTCTAAAACTACTTCAAATATCAAATTTTAAGATGTCTTTTATCTCTTAAAGCACAAAGTTAAGCATGTGAAAAACAGGATGTTTTTTTGATTTTCCGACTAATCTGCTTACATTTGGTTTTATAGTGCTATTAGCAGTAAAATGTTGTACAACTTAAACTTAATAAAAATGAAAAAAAGAATAAAAAAATATTACGTGTTGAGCGTTTTAGCAGTTGTGGTAATTATTGGATGCAGTGGAAATTTGAATAATGGATTGGTGGCACATTACCCATTCGATGGAAATGCTAATGACATAAGTGGAAACGGAAATCATGGTGTTGAACATAATGGAGTTACTTATGTAACAGGGATATCAGGTCAGGCTGCAATGTTTGATGGAGAAGATGATTATATTTCAATTTGGAGTAAAGAAGAAATAAATCAAAACATTAACACAAACGAAGGGACCGTAAGTGTTTGGTTTAATATTGCTGAAGAATCTTCTGGTAATAGCTCATTTATTTACCAATATTACGGTGATAACAATGATCGTTTATATCTGAATGCAGAATATACAACACCTGCCAGTGCAGATTTACGCATGGGGGTTGGTGATACACACAAGTCTTCCGGTAAAGTCACTGCAAATTCCTGGAACAATGCTGTTATGATATGGACATCTGATGGTATAATGAAATTATATATTAACGGTTTGTTTGTGAACAAAGAAACATTTACAAATCCCGGATTTCAATTCAAGGGAAATGAGCAATTTTATTTTGGCAGAGGCTGGGACGGTAATCCAGCATTTTACAGTGGTGCTATAGATGATCTTCGAATATACGATCGAGCCATTTCCGAATCTGAAATTCAAGAACTTTATAGTGAAGGCAACAGGAATAATTAAGAATGGTGTGTTTAATCAATAGGACTCTTGTCCTAAAAATAAGCAGATTCTGTCGCGAACTGCTTATGTGTCTTGCCAATGTACGTATATAAGGTAGGTGTATTCGAAATTTACAACCTGCATAATTTCCACATTAAAATACGCTAATTTGGAATTTTATCTGTTTATGTTTTATATTAACTAAAATCTCGTATCTTTGCACGCTTAAAATTTCTAGGGTAAATGCAAAAAATCAAAAACATAGCAATAATAGCTCATGTCGATCATGGAAAAACAACCCTGGTTGATAAGATGCTATTGCTGGGAAAACTTTTTCGTGAAAATGAAAACCCCGGCGATTTAATTCTTGACAGTAATGATCTTGAACGAGAACGAGGAATAACGATTTTATCGAAAAACGTTTCGGTTAATTATAAGGATTATAAAATCAACATTATTGATACTCCCGGCCACGCCGATTTTGGAGGTGAGGTTGAACGAGTATTAAATATGGCCGATGGCGTTTTATTATTGGTTGATGCTTTTGAAGGTACCATGCCTCAAACACGATTTGTCCTTCAAAAGGCTCTTTCTTTAGGCCTTAAACCAATTATTGTAATTAATAAAGTTGACAAATCGAATTGTCGTCCTGAAGAAGTGCAGGAGCAAGTTTTTGATTTAATGTTTAATTTAGATGCCAGTGAAGATCAGTTAGATTTTCCAACCATTTATGGTTCTGCAAAAAACGGATGGATGTCGGACGATTGGCAAAAACCAACATCGGATATTACTGCTTTGATGGATAGCATTATTGAAAATATTCCGGACTCAAAAACATACGAAGGAACTCCCCAAATGCTGATTACTTCATTAGATTATTCATCTTATGTTGGACGAATAGCTATTGGAAAACTTTTACGCGGAACGCTAAATCAGGGAATGCGAATTTCTCTTGTAAAAAGAGATGGATCTATTCAAAGAACTAAAATTAAAGAACTACTTACATACGAGGGTCTGGGTAAAAAGAAAGTTGACAAGGTCGAATCTGGTGATATATGTGCTTTAGTAGGCATTGATGGTTTTTCTATTGGTGATACCATTGCTGATTTAGAGAATCCTGAAAGTTTAGATCCGATTGCCATTGATGAACCAACCATGAGTATGTTGTTTACCATTAACAACTCTCCCTTTTTCGGAAAAGATGGAAAATTTGTTACCTCGCGCCATTTAAAAGAACGATTAGAAAAAGAACTTGAGAAAAACCTGGCTTTACGTGTAGAACCAACCGACTCCGCCGATGCACATACTGTATATGGCCGTGGAGTTTTGCATTTATCGGTCTTAATAGAAACTATGCGCCGTGAAGGTTACGAACTACAAGTAGGACAACCTAAGGTTATTATAAAAGATATTGATGGTGAGAAATGTGAGCCTATCGAATACTTAACAGTTGATTTGCCAGAAGAACATTCAGGTAAAGCAATAGAAATTATTCAGCAACGAAAAGGCGAGATGATGAATATGGAGCGTAAAAACGATCGTATTTTACTTGAATTTCATATGCCATCACGAGGAATTATTGGCTTAAGAAATATTATGATGACTGCCACCGCAGGAGAAGCTGTAATAGCTCACCGGTTTAAAGATTTTGAACCTTACAAAGGCGATTTTGTGAAACGACAAGTAGGCTCGTTAAATGCTATTGAAACAGGAATGGCTATCGCTTATTCCTTGGACAAATTACAAGATAGAGGAAAGTTTTTTGTTACTCCGATGGAAGAAGTTTATGAAGGCCAGGTAGTTGGAGAGAACACGAAAACAGGAGATATTGGTGTAAATATTACAAAAACCAAAAAACTTTCCAATGTTCGTGCATCAGGAACAGATGATAAAGTAAAATTACCTCCTCCAATTAAATTTTCACTGGAAGAAGCTTTGGAATACATTCAGGCTGATGAATATGTTGAGGTTACTCCAAAGCATATCAGACTAAGAAAAATCTTTCTGAAAGAATTCGAACGTAAACGCATGCAGAAATAAAAAATTCCTTACTTATAATTTTAGTTGATTAATTATTAAACCTCCAAGGTTTTGAAAACCTTGGAGGTTTTTTTTATTATTTTTTCTACCCCCTTAATCCCCCTCAAGGGGGACATGATAGATTTCCCCCGCTGGCGGGGGACAAGGGGGTGGATTAGCTCTCTTGATTTATAAAATTTTCAATTGTTCTTATAACATCTCCAATATTGTTAAGGATTTCTCCATCTTGAAATCTTAACATCTTAAATCCAATTTGTTCTAACCTTGTTTGCCTTAATTTATCTTTCTTTTCAATATCATCAAATTGATGACTAATACCATCTACTTCAATTATAAGCATTAATTCTTTACACATAAAATCAACGATATAATCTAATGCCGGACGTTGCCTAGAGAATTGATATCCATACATTCTCCTTCCTTTTAGAGCATATTTCCACAAACAACATTCAGCCTTTGTCATTGAATTGCGTAATTCACGTGCAAACGGTTGTAGTTTTTTGTTGTAGTAATAATTATTTTCAGATGATGCTTTTTTCATAACTAAACTATTTTCTACCCCCTTAATCCCCCTCAAGGGGGACAACATTACATTTAGATTAAATCCGTAATTTCCCCGGCTGGCATGAATTAAGAGTCGAAAGGAGCATATTGATTATATTTTGAGTTTTATTTTATTGTTAGTTTTTAATTTAAATTTCTTTTTTCACTCCATTTTTAATCCCCCTTGAGGGAAAATTTTATTTTAAAAATCAATTTCAACAACAACCGGACAATGATCCGAATGATGTACATCTTGCAAAATAGTAGCGCTTTTTAATTGCGGCTTAAGGGCTTCGCTAATCATGTGATAATCGATTCTCCAACCCATATTTTTAGCTCTTGATCCTGCTCTGTAGCTCCACCAGCTATATTGCTCCGGTTCTTTATTAAACTCACGGAATGTATCAATAAAGCCACTTGAAATAAATTGATCAAGCCATTTACGTTCTTCAGGTAAAAAACCGGAAGTTTTCTTGTGCCTTTCAGGATGATTAATATCAATCGGCTTATGACAAATATTAAAATCACCACTTACAATAATCTTAGGCCGATCCTTTTTAAGCTGATTAATAAATTTTTGAAAATCTGCAAGATATTCCATTTTATAATCCTGGCGAACGGTACCTGTAGTTCCTGACGGAAAATATGAATTTATAATAGTAATGTCACCGAAATCAGCACGAATAGTTCTTCCTTCAATATCATACTTGTCTAATCCTATTCCTTTATAGAGCTTATCTGGTTCTTGCTTTGATAAAACAGCAAGACTGCTATATCCTTTCTTCACAGCCGAAAACCAGTAATGATAATATCCAATTTCATCAAAAAGCTTTGTATCAACTTGTTCCTGGCGTGCTTTCGTTTCCTGAATTAAAACAATATCGGGATTGGCTTCTTTTAACCACTTAACAAATCCTTTATTCATAGCAGCCCGAATTCCATTTACATTGTATGAAATTATTTTTTTTATCATTCTATAAGACTTTTAAATTCATAACAAATATGGAGATAATATTGAAATATTTAATACTTTCGTAGCTGTTAGAAAATATGATAGTTTGAAAAAAGGTTTAGTAACAAAATCTACAGGTAGCTGGTATTTGGTTAAAGATTCCGAAACAGGGAAGCTTTTTTCTTGTATTATTCGTGGCAAATTACGAATACTAGGGATAAAAAGCACAAATCCTGTTGCGGTTGGCGATATGGTCGAATATAGCATTTCTGAAAATTCCGAAACAGGAGTAATTAAAAATGTTTTAAATCGTAAAAATTACATTATTAGAAAATCGACAAATCTCTCAAAACAAACACATATTCTTGCAGCCAATATTGATCAGGCTGTTTTAATGGTTACAATTGCTTACCCCGAAACATATACTATTTTTATTGATCGTTTTTTAATAACTGCCGAGGCTTATGAAATTCCAGCCAAAATAATTTTTAATAAAACCGATTTATACAACGAAAAACAAAATCAATATTTAAATAAACTTATAAATATATACCAGAATACCGGTTACGAATGTTTTGCCACATCGGTTAAAAATCATACAAATATTGATAAAATTAAATCCCTGTTAAAAAACAAAATATCACTAATAGCAGGGAATTCTGGTGTTGGAAAATCATCATTAATCAATCTTATTGATCCCGGTTTGGATTTAAAAACTTCGGAAATTTCTGACTATCATAAATCCGGAAAACACACAACCACTTTCGCCGAAATGTATGCATTATCAATTGGCGGATATATTATTGATACACCCGGGATTCGTGGTTTTGGATTGCATGATATTAAAAACGAAGAGCTTTTTCATTTCTTTCCCGAAATATTTAGAATCTCAAAAAATTGCAAGTATCATAATTGCACGCATGTACACGAACCGGGATGTGCAATAAAAAAAGCAATCGAAGAAGGAATTGTTAGTCAATTACGATACGAAAATTACTTAAATATACTTTTTGATGATGAAACGAAACATCGTTTATAAACATTATTAATCCTTTTAAATTCATTTCGCATCCTTTTATCATAAATCTTTTAGGCATCTTGTTTTTTTTCATATATTGTATGTTTATTTTTAACAAGGCATATAAATGCTTTTTTAATGAAAAAGTCAATATTTATAGTTTTTGTTTTGTTTTCTATTTTTTATTCGTGCAAAAATCAGCAAGAATCAGATTTGAATTTAAAACACCTTGACCATATTGCCGAATGCATAAATACAGATCTTTGTTCAGTAAAGTACGATATATTTAATCTTGCCAATTCACTACAATATAAAATTCCTTTTGATAAAGACGTCTTAACATTACCAAAAGAAAAATATTATTTTTATTCTGGGAAGATTCTTTTTTGCTCATACAAAAAATCTCAGTCGGCAGTTTATTATCCTGCTAATAAAACTATTACAAATCAATTGAAGAAAATTATTATAAACAGCGAATCTCTCGATACTTTGTTTATAAGCTCTATAAAAAAGAATCCTTTACTTTCACAAATTTATTTTCTTGATACCAACTCATTTTTAAGGATATATCCGTACATAGATGTTATAAATTATTTGAAAAGTTCCGTTGATCTTAAAACTTTCATTCCTTATCAGACTGTTAAGAAAAAACCCTTTATTAATGATAATGCTTACTGGATAAATCAACCATTTGCCGATCCATATGGAAGAGGGTGGATTATTTCATGCGTTGAACCTGTTTATTATCGTGATCGATTTTTAGGAATATTATCGGGCGATATTACAATGCGTAGCCTGCAAAATAAATATTTCTCATCGGGAACAGAATTAATTCTGGTGATTGATCGAGAAAGTAAAATAATTTGTTGTACAAAGGAAGCTGCAAAAATTACTAAAATTCCACAAATAAGAGAATTCCGGTATTACAAGCCTGTTACAGAAAACATTTATGCTTGTAATAATCCCTCTTTAACAGAACACCCAAATAAAAACTTGAGAAATGCTATAAAATCATTATTATCAGGAGGAACTAAAGAAATATTTTTTATGGATAGTAAAAAATATACCATCTACAAATCTCATATTAGAGAAACTGATTGGTTATTGCTAAAAATTATTAATTGATACAAAGTATTTATTTATGAAAAAAATATATTATATCATATCGGCAGTTATTGTTATAATTCTGGGTGTTAATGCCTATTATGCTTATCATATTTATAATCAGCAGCTAGGCTTCCATACAGATATGCTTTCAAATCAATCGCAAATTTGTGGCTGGGAAATTGAACAATCTGGTTATGAATTCGAGAATGAGATTAACTATATTGTATTTTCGTCAGATATAGCAAGTTTTTTTAACGATCAGGAAGGCCTCGAGCTAAAAGTAAAAAAACTTGAGTTATTTTATTTTAAATATCAAAACCTTATTAAAAATATAAGGATAATTGATAATAATAAAAACGTATATAGCTTGTTTAAGGATAAGACAAATCATTTTATAAGCGATTATTATATTTCACAAAGACAAAGGGTACTTGTTGATAAAGAAGAAGTAATCATTAATAATGATGGGACTTATACTTATATTCTACCTGTTTTTAGAGAAAACCAAACTGTAATAAATATTATAGTTAAATCTGATATAAACCACTATATCAATTCTGTTTTTGAAAACTATCACCTTGGAAATACATTATGGCAATGGCTTGTTAGTGCCAATGGTCAAATAATTACTAATAATCTAACACGTGATACTATTTCGGTTGATAAACTTGACCGGATTGTTGAGGATATAAAAAATGGCTTTAAAGGCTCATTACTACATAAGGTTTATCATGAAAATAAAAAAGGCGAATACCTCTCTGCATATTACCCGGTACGTATTTTAACAAATGATATGGGAATAGTATTTTCTCTCGAAACGAATATAATAATAAGCTCTGTTGTTACTACTTCAATTATGGTTGGCGCATCAACTACTTTTATCTTAATACTAATCATCGTATTATTTATACTATTTATTCGAAAAAAGAAGAAAGAAGAAAATAAAATCCGGGATTCTGTTTCCGAAATGAAAGAGATCCTTGAATTTCTCCCAATTGGTATTATGGTTCTTGGAGAAAAAAAGATAGTTAAAAGTTTAAATCAAACAGCAGTAGATATTTTTGGTTTTAAAGATGAAAGTGAATTGGTTGGTAAAAATATAACTGATCAGTTTCTTATTTCCAGAAATTTTCAGGATAGCGATTCCTTCACTTATAACGACAATATTAATCAGTATGTTTATTATGATGATAATGATAACGAAGTTATACTTTACAAAAAGGAGGTTCCTTTTAGGATTGATAATGAACATATTTCACTTGAGGCATTTATTGATATTACACCAATAGAAATTGCCCGAAAACGTGAAGTTGCAGCAAACAAAGCAAAATCTGAATTCCTGGCTAAAATGAGTCATGAAATACGCACTCCTTTAAATGGCATAATAGGAATGGCTAACACATTAGAAAATCTTAAATTAAATGACAAACAGGCTGATGCTGTTCATATTATAATTAAATCTGCTGACTTATTACTTTCAATTATCAATGATATATTAGATTTCTCGAAAATTGAAGCGGGAAAAATGATTATTGAAGAAACTCCATTTAATCTTCGGGAAGAAATCAATGCCATAATATCTTTGTTTAATCCACGAGTACAGGAAAAAGATATTCAGCTTGTTTCGGATGTGCAAAGCAATGTTCCTGATCAAATAATTGGCGATCCTTTTAGATTAAAACAAGTTTTGTCGAATCTTATTGGTAATGCCATCAAATTTACGTACGAAGGTAAAATTTTACTTTCTGTTGAAATGGTAAAACAACATGACGGATATCTAACAGCTCTATTTTCTATTGAAGATACAGGTATTGGTATTCCGAAAGAAAAATTAAATGATATATTCACATCATTCTCTCAAGCTAATGGATCAACAACCAGAAAATTCGGAGGAACAGGCTTGGGCATACCCATATCTAAACAGCTTGTTGAATTAATGGGTGGAGAAATGTGGGTCGAAAGTCCGTCTGCAATCTCGAAGGACCCTCAATATAGCGGGTCAAAATTTTCTTTTACTATACAAGTTTATTCAAACGAAAAACTACAAAAAGATATTGATGTTTCAAAAATCGCAGATTATGATCAAATTAATGTTCTAATCATCAATAATAATCCTAAAGAAGAGAATAATTTATGGATTTCGTTCACAAGCTTCGAAACAAATAATGAACAAATATTTCCAAAAGATGACCCTATAGGCAAAATCGAAGAAAGTTTGAAGGAAAATAATAAAAGATATCATGTAATTTTAATTAAAGATAATGTCAGTTTTGATGGCGTTGGTTTTGCCCGCAAATTGCACGAGAAAGGTCTTTCTGATAAATTTATTATCGCTGTTATAAGTTCAAACGATAAGCCCGGAAATTATGTGAAATGTAAAATGAACAGAGTTGATTATTACCTGATTAAGCCATACGAAGCATCCGAAATTTTTGAAATCTTACAGGATAATTTTACAAATTTAAAAATTACAAAAAAAGAACTTCCTGATCTGAACAAACTTAAGAAAAAGATCAACATTCTTTTAGCCGAGGATAATGTTATTAATCAAAGAGTTGCTCAAACAATTTTTAAAAATCTGGGATATGATATTACTATTGCTCAAAACGGGCAAGACTGTGTCGATAAGGTAAAAGAAAATAAATTCGATATTGTTTTTATGGATATCATGATGCCGGAAAAAGACGGGATAGAAGCAACAGCAGAAATTCGAAGCGCCGGATACAAATTGCCGATAGTTGCAATGACTGCTAATACTCGCGAAGAAGACAAAACAAAGGCATTCGATAGTGGGATGAACCATTATTTATCAAAACCAGTCCGTATCGAAGAAATAAAGGCAGTACTAATTGGCTATTTTTCTGAACATACAAATTCTAAATGATAAACTAACACAAATTTGATTTCAAAATAATTACCGGAGAAACCTCCAAGGTTTTAAAACCTTGGAGGTTTTTTATATAATTTTCCCTAATTTCGCAATATAAAAATTCATTATATGGCTCAAAAGATCAACATCGAAGAATTTATACAAATGTCAAAAGACATTCCTGTTATAGATGTTCGATCGCCTAAAGAATTTGAAACAGGCCGAATTCCCGGAGCATTCAACATCCCGATTTTTACTGATGAGGAAAGAGCTATAGTTGGAATAACCTATAAACAAAAGAACAGAGACGAAGCCATTCTAAAAGGTCTGGAAATAGTAGGACAAAAACTCAGATCGTTTGCAGATACATCAAGAAAACTGGCAAAAGACAATAAATTACTGGTGCATTGCTGGCGTGGAGGAATGAGAAGTGAAAGCATGGCATGGCTCTTCGAAACTATTGGAATAAAAACCTATTTACTTACAGGTGGATATAAGGGCTTTCGAAAATATGGCAAGTCTCAGCTTTCTGCTTCTAAAAACATAATTATTTTAGGTGGATTAACCGGAAGCGGGAAAACAGAGACTCTACTCAAGATTAAAGAAAAAGGAGAACAGGTTGTTGATCTCGAAGGTATTGCACATCATAAAGGATCTGTGTTTGGTGCACTTGGGCAGGAGCAACAATCAACGAACGAACAATTTGAGAATAACCTGATTTATGAATGGTTTTCATTGGATATTTCCAAACCGATATGGCTGGAAGACGAAAGTCATTCCATAGGATCAAACTGGATACCAAATGAACTGTTTAGTTTAATGCGCACTGCCCACACAATTAAAATGGAACTTGATAAAACTATTCGGGTAAAACGACTCGTAAATGAGTATGCCGGATTTGACGCACAGCACCTCGAAAATTGCATTTTAAGGATCGGGAAGAAACTTGGTGGGCAAAATGTAAAACAAGCCTTAGAATCGCTTAAAAACGGACAATTAGATGCTGTTGCCGATATAACACTCAATTATTACGATAAGAGTTATGGTTTTGGGTTGAACAGCCGTGTAAAAAACTCTGTTTATCCGGTTAAGTTAGAATCCGATGATCCTAAAAAAAATGCAGAGATTTTAATTGATTTTGCCCGAAAGAACATTATATAATAACCTTTTCCAAAGTTTAAAACTTTGGAAAAGATCCTACATGAAAAAACAAAACATCCGAAGTTTTAAAACTTCGGATGTTTAATCTAAAATAAATTCTATATTTTATTTATTTACATTTTTACCGTCATATCCCCACTTCACATACATAGCTCCCCAGGTAAATCCTGCTCCAAATGTTGCAAGAATAATATTATCACCTTTCTTTAATTGATCTTCCCATTCCCACAAACAAAGGGGTAATGTAGCAGACGTAGTATTACCATATCTATGGATATTAATCATTACTTGTTCTTTCTTAATACCCATACGCTTTGCTGTTGCTTCAATAATTCGCATATTTGCCTGATGTGGAACCAGCCATGTTAAAGTTTCAGGTGTAATTCCGTTTCTTTCCATCACCTCAATCGAAACATCTGCCATTTTCGAAACTGCCCATTTGAAAACAGGTTGACCTTCCTGGTAAATATAATGTTCACGCGCATCTATTGTTTCGTGCGATGCTGGTTTTGCAGAACCTCCTGCTTTCTGGTGTAAATGAACTCTTCCAACCCCGTCTGACTGTAATTTAGAATCAACAATGCCAATATTTTCGGTTGTTGGTTCAAGCATTACAGCTCCTGATCCATCGCCAAAAATAGGACAAGTTGCACGATCCTGGTAATCAACAATTGATGACATTTTTTCGGCACCAACCACAACTACTTTTTTATACGATCCTGATTCAATATATTTTGATGCAGTATTCAATGCATATAAGAACCCTGAACATCCTGCATTCAAGTCAAAGCTAAATGCATTTTTTATTCCAACTTTATCGCTAATAATATTTGCTGTTGCAGGAAACTGATGATCGGGAGTTACTGTAGCACAAATTAACAAATCAACTTCGTCGGGTAAAGTATTTGTTTTTTCAAGCAACTGTTGTACAGCCTTAGCACCTACAAACGAAGATCCTTCTCCTTCCTCTTTGATAATATGTCTTTCCTTGATCCCAATTCTGGTCATAATCCATTCATCAGAAGTATCGACCATTTTACTCAATTCATCATTGGTAAGGATATAATCCGGAACATATGCTCCTATGCCTGTAATTGTTGTTCTTAATTTTGTCATTTAAATGCCACTTTGATTTTTTCCGAAAGGTTTGCTTTAATCACTTCTTTCGTATGGAGAATCATATTTTTAATGGCCACATCATTCGAAATACCATGACCAATTACTATATTCTTATTTACTCCTAAAATTGGAGTCCCACCATAATTTTCAAAATTGAACTTTTCAAGAAATTCGTCCTGAATTTTCCTTTTCTTAAATAAAGTATAAAAAGCCTCTGCTTCTTTTAATATTACATTGCCAACAAATCCGTCACAAACAATAACATCAGCTTTATCTTCACTAAATATTTCATTAGCTTCGATATTTCCAATAAAGTTAAAGTCAGTAGAATCTTTCATTAACTCATGTGCTGATTTTGTAACCAGGTTTCCTTTTTTTTCTTCAGAACCAATATTCATTAAAGCAATTTTTGGATTTTTTATGTTATGCACATGTTCTGCATAAATTGACCCTAAAATTCCATACTGATAAAGTACATCCGGTTTTGTATCGGGATTAATCCCAACATCAAGTATTATTGAATATGAACCATCTGGTTTTGGTATAGATGCTGTAATTACCGGACGTATAACACCGGGAATTGATTTAACAGTATACATTGCTCCAACCAGCATAGCACCGGTATTTCCTGCACTGGCAAATCCTTCGATTTCACCTTTTAATAAAAGCCCATATCCTATTGCAATACCGGAATTTGGCTTTTTAGCAAAAGCCTTTGCCGGGTGATCGTGCATTTCAATATTTTGGGATGCATGAATAATGTCAAAACTATCAGGATTTATATTTTCACGATTTAATATTTCAATAATTTTCTCCTGATCTCCGATAAGTACAATTCGATCTTCGGATGACATTTCTTTATGAGCTAAAATTGCCCCTAAAACCGTAGCTTCAGGAGCAAAATCGCCACCCATAATATCTATTCCAATTCTCATACGAGTTTGAATTTCTTAAACTATGCGTTTACTTCTTTATCAACAGCTAATTGTCCTTTGTAATATCCGCACTCAGGACAAACTCTGTGATACTCATGTGTAGCACCGCAATTTGAACATGCTGCAACAGTTGGTGGTGTTGCTTTGTAATGTGTTCTTCTCTTATCTCTTCTCTGTTTCGATGTCTTTCTCTTTGGATGTGCCATTTCTTCTTAATTATTATTGTTTACTTTTAAATTTCTTAAATCTTCCCACCTTGGATCAATATCGTCATCGGCAGGTTCACCTGTTTTATAGTTTTCTAATTTTTCTAACATTTCCGGATTACAAGTTACGTTCCCTTCTCCATCGTCGGGATGAACTCGTTTTAAAGGAATACTCAAATTTATGCTTTCATATATATAATGAGAAATGTCTAATTCATGATCTGTAGGTAATAAACAAATTACATCATCGGCCAGTTCATCTTCTTTTTCCGAAAACTTAACATACAATTTTCCTTCGTAATTAACCGGCTGTTTGTATTCGTCTAAACAACGATCACAAATTAATTCAACATATCCATCAATTTTAAAGTCTAATTCCAAAAAAGTTGATTTTTTATTTAAATAAACCTTTGCTTTTAGACCACCTTTTTTAATGTCTGAATATTCCAAACTATCAAAGAACAAATCATCAATTTCAAAATCGAATTCATGTAATCCTTCACTTAAACCCTGATAAACAATCCGATATTTGCTTAATTGATCCACTTCTTCTAAAAATTACATCGTGCAAAAGTATAAATTAATATTTGAATAAAAAAAGAAAAAATGACTCAAAGCTTACAGATACTTATTGATCATCTATTAGATTGATCCTTAAATTAATAAATTATCGCTTTTTCATAACAATTCGCATGTTTGTACCCTTGTCAATTTCGGAATGATTTACAAATATTTTCCCATCGTGGTATAACTCTATTATCCTTTTTGATAAAGACAGGCCCAGTCCCCATCCTCGATGTTTTGTAGTATATCCCGGTTGAAAGATTGTTTTATATTTTGATTTAGGCAAACCTTTTCCTTCATCAATAATATCAATAAATAAAAACTGTATTCTATCATCAATATTAATTGTTATGTTTCCGTTCCCTTCCATTGAATCGATGGCATTTTTAAATAGATTTTCTACGACCCATTCAAATAAGGATGCATTAAATGGCACCAGAATTTTATCGTTCTCTGAAAAATTTAGTTTAAATTTTATTTTATCTGAAGATCGGGCTTTAATATAACTCACAGTATTCATTAAAACACTAACAATATCCTGTTTTTCAAGTTTAGGGGCAGAACCAATTTTTGAAAATCGCTCGGTAATTTTTTCCAGCCTGTTAACATCTTTTTCGAATTCTACAACAACTTTTTCATCCACATTTTTTAATCTTAATAATTCGAGACTAGCCATTAATGAAGAAGTTGGTGTGCCTAGTTGATGAGCAGTTTCTTTTGACATCCCAACCCAAACCTGGTTCTGTTCAGCTTTTCGCGATACATTAAATGCGATATATGAAACCAATAGAAACAGCGTTATTACACCAAATTGAATTATCGGGAAATAAAAAAGGCGCGTTAATAAAATTGATTCTTTATAATAAATAAAATTCTTATTCCCGTCTAATAAAATTATTTCAATTGGATCGTTGTCATTTTTCATTTTATCGAGCTGCTTGCTCAGATATTTGGGATCATTTTCTTTATGAGGATCCAAATTTCGTGACGATATTATTTGACCTTCTTTGTCGGTAAGAATAACCGGAACTGTTTCGTTGTTTTTGATTACTTCAAGAATAAATGTGTAATCTTTTTCTTCGTTATCAAGAGCCGAAAGTTGACGCATACCCAAAGCCCAAAGCTCAACTTTTTTACGCTCTTCAACTGATAATTTCTGAGCAAGATTATTGGTAATAAGAAATGTTAAAACCCCTATTACAACTGCAACAACAAGCAATAAAAGTTTCCATTTTTGTTTTTTTGTATAAATATTCAAGGTCAATAAAATTATTTAATAAACACCGTAAAAATAGTATAATTATTTATAAACGAGTCCTGTATAAAAATATCTTAAATTATTGTAACATGTTATTTATAGTATCTTCCTCCCACTCAATAACAAACTTTTGATCAGATTCGAATTCTTCTTCCTTTTTTTGCTCCGGTTGATTTTCCTCAAATTCAATTTCAAATTCATCCTGATCGCTATTTTGTCTTATTTCATTATTTACAGAGCTGTCTTTTTTAAACCACCCAAATTCTTCGTTTAAAATCTGCTTTAATTCTGTACGTTCATCATTTAAATTTTCCTTTCGCACTGTGCGTGCCGCTTTTCTGTCATATTTAACTTTGCTTTTATCTTTATCACCTTCTATAAGTAAATATAAAGTTACTCTTCCTTTATCATCTTCTTCGATTTTTTCATCAACTTGTTTTTTACGCTTTGATTTTTTCATTTTACCCGATAACAAATCTGATAATAATACTTTTACATGATATGAATATTCATTACTGAATTGGTGAGTACCTGATGCCGAAAGGTTTAAAGCAGTTGACTCAATATCCATTTGTGGAATGTTTATTTGTTCATCTCTAATTGTAATTTTATTTTTCAAAGTTGAAAATCTAATCTTTTTTAGTTCGTCAATGTCAATAAACCTTGAAAGTCCTAACAAGGGCTCAAAATTATTCAGTTCTCCATTTGAAATCGTAATATCGCATTCAGAGCTTACTGTATTTTTGTATATTTCAATTTTATCGGACCATTCCGAAGAAAAATAAACATCTCCTGTTAAGCTGCCCTCCAGGTTTTGATTAGTAATAAAAGATTGTCCAAAATTATTAAATGAATAAAACATTTTGTTCATGTTAATATTTGTAAGCCTGCTTTGTGTTTTAACCAAAAAATCATTGTTGAATTTTTGAATTATCACACCACCGGCTTTTACTTTACCGTTCATTGAATTAAAAGATATTTCATGTAAAGAAAACATTCGGGGCTTATAGTTCAGGTTTCCTTTTATATCTGTAGCATAAAACTTCCCTGCTTCAAAATTTTCAATATTTAATCTTAATTGTAATGCTAATTTGTCGGGGAGTTGATATGTTTCAGAATTTTCCGATTTATCAGTTTTAAATAACAGTGCTAATTCATTCAGGTTTAATTTTCGGGAATATAACTTTGCATTGATATTAAAAATTTCTTTTTCGTTAAAATATTCGAAAAGCTTTGATATTCTTCCTTTTAATAAAAAATCATTGTCGTTTATTTTAAAATAAAGACTATCAGCATATAACGTTTTGTTCAAATCAATATTACCGGAAATCTCATTTAATATTAAGGGGTAATTTTTGAATTTTAATTCACCGTCTTTAATAACCAGATTAACTGTATAATCTTTAGTTAATAAATCCTTGGATTTAAACGACCTCAATTCACCGTAACTTCCATTATATTTTATTCTTGTTTCTGCATATCCTTTTAAAATATCGATTGTGTCAATCTGAAATATTTCTTTTATTTCTTCAAAATACAATTCAGAGGTAATATCCAACTTGATTTGCGGGTTTTTAAAATCTGATAATTCAAAAATTCCTTCAAAATAGCTGCTTTCTAAATTGGCTTTAAAATTCTTAAATGACAATTTTGAAGTATTCGAAATATTCCCGGCACCATTAGTGAACTCTCCATCAATATAAATATTACTTAATCTTATTTCTCTTTCAACATCAAAAAGCTGAACATCATTTAACAAGAACAAAGCTTCGATGTGAGGCCTGTTAATTTTAATATTTTCTCCTGAAATACTTAAGTTTAAAGTTGCAAAACCTTTTTGTCCGATTATATTTGGAAATTCATCGATTATTTTTGGTGGTAAGTTTTTAATAAACCTTTTCAGGTTCAGATTCTTTCCCGAAATAAGCAAGTCTATTTTCTTATTGCCTGATTTTTCAATGTTTCCATTAACACCAAATTTTAAATTGTCGAGATTTAAATCTCCGTTTTTTAATCGGATAAGATCATTGATTATATCTAAGTCTAAATTTGCTTTTACATTTTTATTTAAGATATAATCAATGTTTTCTATATTTAATTTATTCAAAAACATATCCGACTTTATTTTCATTAAATAATTTTGATTTGAGAAGTTTCCTTCAAAATCGATTTTATTTATTTTCGATTTTAATAAAAACTTAGTGATATCGTTACAAAACAAAAGCTCAGAACGAGTAATTTTAACTTCTTTCAGCTCAAAACTAAATTCTTTATTTCCTGATTTTTTTTCTTTATCCCAGAACATATAATTTGGGTCGCCCAGATGATCAACGAATAAGTTAATGTTACCCTGATCGAAATGAATACTACTAACATTATAATTCTTAGAAAGCAAGTCGAACAGGTTGATCTGAACATAAATGCTTTTAGCAAAAAACAAAGTGTCGGTATTAAAACCCTGTATATTACTAAAAAATCCTTTTTTTGAATGAGCTAATACGTTTTCAAATTCAAGTGATGCTTTGGGAAATTTCTTAAGTAAAGAAAAACTTACATCTTCAACTTCGACTTCCGCTAAAAGATACTCGTTTAATTCCTCAATTAAATACTGGCTTACCTGGTCTTCGTAAAAATAACTTGCCGAAATAGCAAGCGTTAAAAGAATTGTTATTGCCAGTAATAAGCCTATTATAATTGATTTTATATTTCGCATTTCATAATAATTATCTGATTCTTAAAAACACAAAAGTAATAAAGTTCTAATAATCTATATCAATTATTTTACCAAAGAAAAAGTAGGGTTTGTTTTTAACTCATCCTTATTTACAAATACTTCCGAAGTTTTAAAAACTTCGGAAGTATTATAATAAACTTTATTAGTCCTTAATAAAATTCTCTATTTATATTTTTTTATCTTGTCAATATAAAGTTTATGAATGGTTTTTATTTTATCAGTTTCTCCTTCACAAATATACAGTCTGACTACTTCTACAATTCCCTCTTTCCTGTAAAAAACTCCCTGAGCAGCATCAAAATCACTGTTATCAATATTGTTTTTAATATTTAAAGTGATTTCTTTAAACACATCCCAAGGCAAATCTTTTGGAACCTTAATGTAAAACTTAGAGTCTTCCTCCAGATCATCATATAAACCTTCCTCAAGCTCATTAACATAAAAATGTTTATTTATTACAATTAAGCCTTTGGAATCAATTGATTTGTACTTTGCAAATTTGATTCCTTCGTCCTGAAATAATCCCTGTAGCTCAGGCAAAAATGTAAAACTTTTCAAATACTTAATTCGAATACAAGTATATGATGTTGTTTTAAAATAAATATGTCCAATGGAAGCATTAAAATCATGCTGGAAATTTTGTTTGATCTTTTTGCTTATCCTGGCAATATCTTCAAACGAATATTCTTTTGTGACAATTAAAAACAAAGATCGAGGTCTGAGTTTTTCAGGCAAATTTGCTCCATGATAACCAGGGAAAGGTTGTAAGTTTTCTAAAACAAATGTATGAGGGATAATATTATTTTCAACCGTTGTAAGGTTTTCTTCTTTTTTAATATATCCCACTGTTTCTATTAAAATTTGGTCCTGACACATAATAAAAAAAATTTATGATAAGATATTAAATTGTTTGATGAAAGTCAAGTATTATGTATTAAATATTGAGTATTGAGTATCAAGACAAGCAG
>JAIORB010000090.1 GCA_021108325.1 Bacteroidales bacterium
CCGGTTATTCCGATGCGAACTTCCATGCAGTTAGTACAATCTGCAGCTTCTTCGTCGGTACAAGGTTTGTTTTCGTAAAGTTTATAGCTGTCGCGATACATTCCCGGAGTAACATTCGGCATAATAATATTTGCCCCGACTTTTATTGCTTTTTCACGTCCAATTGGATCAATTGCTTGCAATGCAGTTGCTGCAGCAATATTAATATCTTTCATTAGAATTCTTAAAAGGGCAATCATTTTTAATGTCAAAGTAAAACGATCATCAATTGGCATGAGTAGATCTTTGTATTCGTATAAAGGAGTATCATTATGCTCAATATAAGGTCCCATTCCACACATGTCAATATCAAAATCTTTCATAAAGAAAAGATCATTGGCTAAATCTTCATAAGTTTGGAAAGGTAGACCAATCATAACACCAGTTCCTGTTTGATATCCAATTTTCTGAAGTGATTTTAAGCAACTTAATCTTGTTTCAAAATCGTGCTTTTTATCTTTTGGATGCAGTTTATAATACAAATCAGGATTAGATGATTCAATTCGAAGAAGATATCTATGAGCTCCACTTTCGAACCATTCCTTGTACACATCATCAGGCTGTTCACCTAATGAAATAGTTATTCCCAATTCGTTGTTTGAAATCTCTTTTATTTGTTTTAAAAGATTAGATATACGTTTTGTGAATTTTGGTGATGAAATTTCTCCTGCTTGCAACACGATTGAAGCATATTTGTTTTCGTATGAAAATCTAACAGCATCTAAAATATCAGAATCGCTTATGTCGTAACGTTCAACATTTTTATTGTCTAATCTTATTCCACAGTAATAGCAATTCTTACTGCAAATATTTGACATTTCTATAAGACCACGGTAATAAACTTTTCGCCCAACATGCTCAGTTTTTACTTTTGCTGCATGAGTGAAAATTTTATTTCTGTCTTCTTTGTTTGTTTGTAAAAGTTTGATGATATCTTCTTTAGAGAGATTCACTTGTTTTAAAATTGTATCAATTGTGTTGCTCATAAAAATGCAATTGTTAATTCGTTCACAAATGTAATAACATCAATTAAATAAAAATGTTTATAAAAGACTTATTTGTCTTTTATTTTTTATAACATAAAAAATCCTGCTCATTTCAATGAACAGGATTTAGGATTTTATTAAAAGTTTATTTCAGTAGGGTCCGAATAATTCTAATTTCAGATGTCTTGGAATCAATAATTGTAATAAATGCATATAATCCACTTGGATGAATCTCAAAAGTAGAAAATCTGGAATTTATGTCTAATTTAAATAAATTTGAATTTAGATTTGTTTCACAAACAAATTCTCCTGTTTTATTATAAACTAAAAACGAATTTCCATCTTCTTCTGAATAATTGAATACTAAAATATTTCCTTCGGGATCACTTTTTAAATCATAAAAAATTGGATGGTACTTAGGATATACTTCAGGTTTATTTAATTGATCTTTGTTTTCTGCATAAATATTTTTTTCTACCAAATAATCTTTTACTCCATTTAGAAAATCAGATTTCATTTTTTCGGTAGTTTTAACTGGAGTCAAGTTTAAATCAATATCCTTAATCTGTTCACCATTAGGTGAAAAAATCGATAGTTTTGATTCAGTATTACGTCCTATTATCAAATTCCCATCAAATGTTCTTTCAATGATTGGTCTATCCTTAAAGCCTGATGGGGAGAAACTCTGAAGTCCTTTTCCTTTCTTTATCACAATGTTTTTTGAGTAAAAATCATCATCAAAATAGCTATATATAATTTTCTCTTCACCAACATCAATATCTTTAATTGAAACTATAATTTTTGTTTTACCATTATAAGCAACATGTCCAACTATTGCTATTTTATTATCCATCAAAGGAACAATTTGTAAAGGCATATAATCTATTTTAACCATCTTGTAAAATTCTCCATTTAAATTATAAAATTGAATTCTACCTTGGTGGTCGCTTGCAAAAACATATTTATTATCTAAGATTCCTCGTAAAGTAGGCCTGTATAGGAATTCACCTTCTTTATATCCTTCTTTTCCAAATTCTCTAACAAAATTTCCATTTTTATCAAATTTGTAAATATTATACTTGCTGTAATTTCCAACATAAACTTCACCTGAATTAGAAACTGCAATACTTTTCATTTTTCCAACAGGATTGCCATAAACAACATCTTCTCTGTCATCAAAATATTTGTTCCAGTTGGTATTTTTACCGTATTTAGAATCTTCAGTTAAATTAATCGTTCCTTTTTTATATACGTCTAATAAAGTTTGAGCTTGTGTTTTTGAAACACAACAAAATATAAGAAATAGAAAAATAATTTTTTTCATGATTTTAATTTTAAGTTAATACAAATGTTAATTCCCAATAATTTCATGATTTACAAGCACTCCGTCTTTATCATAATGAGTGACAGTAATTGACTGTGCTTTCCATGCATCATTCATGTCGGGAATGAAAACTAAAAGCTCATAATCATTTACCGGTTTCTGATTACGAGTAAATTTCAGTATTGATAATGTTGAAATTGATATTAGTAAGCAAATACTTGCTGCGATACTAAGAATTTTGATGTAATTTATTTTGTTTTTTTCTTTAATATTATTTGTTGGGGCTTGAAATTCCGGAATTTCAATTATTTCAGAATTTAAAAGATTTAATGAGTCTTTAACTAAAGAAATATCTTTTGATAACAAATCAAGCAGGTTCCTACAATCTTTGCATTCTTCAATATGCTTTTTAATTACTTGCATTTGATCTTTCTCCAACGAATGGTGGTAAAAATCAAATAATACTTCTTTCTCTACACAATTCTTCATGATTCGATTTTTTAATTTGAATTGCAAGCTTGTCAATTACTCTTGATAGTGTTTTTCCAACTGATGTAAATTTAATTTCAAGAATTTTGCTTATCTCTTTATATGAGAAATCATCATTATAAAGGTTCAATAATATTTGTTCTTTCTGTGATAACATAGATAAAGCCTTTGAAATTAGTCTCTTTTTTTCGTTCTGAATTACTTCGTATTCAATTGAGTTTGTAAGTGCTTTTTCATATTGATTAATGTTATCTGTTAAGTGAATTACTTTTTTTCGTTTATTGATATTTATAAATTTATTTAAAGCGCATTTATAAAGCCAGGCTTTGATATTATTTGGTGTATTTTTCTTATTTATCTCAGTATGTAAATTCATAAATACTTCTTGTGTAATATCTTCACTGTCAGGATGTGAAAATGAGTGTCTGTAAACAAATTGGTAAATTCTTATATAGTATAAATTATAAATTTTAGTAAAGGGCATTTTTACAGTTGTTTTAATCTAAGACAAACTTGCTAATAATTTGTGACATTCTTTAAAATATAAATTTAATTGCAGTTAAATATGTTGCAGAATATGTTTAATAATGTAAGTTATCAAACATGTTAATATTCTTGATTGTTAGTTATGAATTGTAGATATATATAGCAATCTGCTTACAGATTGTAAGTAAGAAGCTCTTTTCTTTTTAGTATATTTGTGTAAAAATAAAAAATAGTAAAAATTATTAATATGATAACAAAACAGCTTCTTGATCCTAAGAGTATTGTAGTTGTAGGTGGTTCAGATAATATTCAAAAACCTGGTGGAAAAGTCTTAAAAAATCTTATTGATGGAAATTTTAAAGGCGATTTGTATGTTGCAAATCCTAAGGAAGATGAAGTGCAGGGTGTACAATGTTTTAAAAATCCAAATGACTTACCACAAGTTGATATGGCAATTTTAGCCATTGCAGCTAAATTTTGCCCTGATACCGTAAGATTATTAGCAGAGCAAAAAGGAACTAAAGCATTTATTATTCTTTCGGCAGGATTTAGTGAAGAAAACGAAGAAGGTGCTAAATTAGAGAAGGAAGTAGTTGATATTGTAAATGAAAATGGTGCATGCTTGATTGGACCAAACTGTGTAGGTGTATTAAATCAAAATCATAACGGAATTTTTACTACTCCAATTCCAAAACTTGATCCTCAAGGTGTTGATTTTATTTCAGGTTCGGGTGCTACAGCAGTTTTTATTATGGAGTCGGGAGTGCCAAAAGGTTTGAAATTTTCAAGCGTATATTCAGTTGGAAACAGTGCTCAATTAGGTGTTGAGGAGATTGTGAAATATATGGATGAAAACTTTGATCCTGAAACAAGCCCGAAAGTTAAATTATTATATATTGAAAGTATCGATAAGCCTGACATGTTGCTTAAACATGCTTCATCATTAATCCGAAAAGGATGTAAAATAGCGGCAATCAAAGCAGGAAGTTCTGAGGCAGGTAGTAGAGCAGCATCATCACATACCGGAGCTTTGGCAAGTTCAGATGTTGCTGTTGATGCATTATTCCGTAAAGCCGGAATTGTTCGTTGTGCCGGGCGCGATGAATTGGCAACTGTTGCATCAATATTTATGCATCCAGAGTTAAAAGGTAAAAATATTGCAATTATTACTCATGCCGGAGGACCGGCTGTAATGTTAACAGATGCATTATCAAATAATAAATTGGAAATCCCACATATTGACGGGTCAAAAGCTGATGCTTTATTAGAAAAACTTTACCCTGGTTCATCAGTTGCAAACCCGATTGATTTTCTTGCAACCGGAAATGCAGAACAACTAGGACATATTATTGATGCCTGCGAAAATGATTTTGATAATATTGATGCAATAGCTGTAATTTTTGGTAGCCCGGGATTGTTTCCTGTTTATGATGTTTACGATTTGTTGAACGAAAAGATGAAAATTTGTAAAAAACCAATTTATCCAATATTACCATCAGTTATCAATGTAAAAGATGAGATTGATGCATTTATTGCAAAGGGTCGAATTAATTTTCCTGATGAAGTTGTATTCGGAAATGCATTGGCGAAAATTTATAATACCGAAAAGCCTGTTCCTGAAAATGTAGAATTACCTGAAATAGATAATACAAAAATTAGAAATATAATAGATAATTCAGAAGATGGATATTTATCTCCTGAAAAAGTTCAGGAATTATTAGATGCAGCAGGAGTATCAAGAGCTGGAGAAGCTGTTGTGACTACTCAGGCAGATGCTGTAAAATCTGCACAAGAATTAGGATTACCGGTTGTAATGAAAGTAGTTGGGCCTGTTCATAAATCAGATGTTGGTGGTGTTGTTCTTAATGTTAAAGATGTAGAAACTGTAGCTAAAGAATTCGATAGAATGATAAAGATTAAGGATACTACTGCAATTCTTTTACAACCGATGCTTTCCGGAACTGAATTATTTGTTGGTGCAAAAGCAGAACCTAAATTTGGACATATGGTTCTTTGTGGTTTGGGTGGAATTTTTATCGAAGTATTAAAAGATGTAAGTGCAGGACTAGCTCCAATCGCAATGGACGAAGCAGGAAAGATGATTAAAAATCTTCGAAGCTATGGAATTATTAAAGGTGCTCGTGGGCAGGAGGGAGTTAACGAAGAAATATTTGCTGAAGTAGTAACTCGTGTTTCTGCTTTAGTAAAAGCGGCCCCTGAAATTGCAGAAATGGATTTGAATCCGCTCTTAGGAAAAGCTGATAAGGTTGTGGCTGTTGATGCACGAATCAGAATTGAAAAGTAATATTAAAATGAGGAAATTTAGGAATCTAAAATTAACCGAAAAATTGTTGTTGATTTTAGCAATAATTTTGATTGGGGCATTAGTTTTTAAATTACCTAGAGTAAAAGAAGGATTTTTAAAGGGCTGTGAGAGGCTGGGCATTACTTTATTCACTGATAAATGAGGAATTAAAATATAATGAAACTAAAATTAATATTTAAATATTGTCTGTTTATTGTTTTGTTGTTTACCGGGAAGCTGTTTGCACAGGAAACAGAAGAAAAAAAAATCAAATTTGATGTTTCCGGATTTATAAAAAGTGATATCTATTATGATTCACGTCAAAATGTTGAAGCTTTGGAAGGATTGCTACACATTTTTCCAAAAGATGTAAATTATGATGCGAATGGAAAAGATATAAATGCAAAAAGTTCAGTTGGTTTAGTTGATATATCGTCAAGAATAAGGGGAAAAGTAACCGGACCGGATGTGTTAGGTGCAAAATTAACAGGATTAGTTGAGATTGATTTTACAGGAGGATTGGATGGTTTTACTGCCCGCGTTCGCTTGCGTCATGCTTATTCAAAATTAAACTGGGAAAATACAGAAGTATTAATAGGTAGAGAATGGCATCCAATGTTTGTTAAAGAAGTCTATCCATCGGTAATATCATTAAATACAGGTATTCCTTTTCAACCTTTTAATCGTAGTCCAATGCTCCAAGTTTCACATAAATTGGATGATTTTAAAATAATTGGAGCCGCTATTTATCAAAGCGATTATGCCAATAAAGGACCGGACGGTAAGTCAGCTAAATATCTTAAGAACTCAAATATTCCGAATTTACATTTACAAGTACAATATTATCCTGGCGATTTATTAGTTGGTATAGCTGCTGATTATAAATGTATTCAGCCCAGAATATCAGTTGATACTGCAATAACATCAGGGATAAGTTATGTAACGGATGAGAAGTTAAATTCTTATGCGGGAATGGCATTTTTTAAATATCAAAAATCAAAATTAACAATTAAAGGAAAAGCTATTTACGGACAAAATCTTTCGGAAAGTATAATGCCTGGCGGTTATGGAGTAAGCAATATAGATAGCACTTCAGGTATTGAAAAATATACGCCGTTTAATCATTTGTATTTGTGGGGTAATGTAACTTATGGCGATAAGACCAAATTTGGATTATTCGGAGGTTATACTAAAAATCTGGGAGCTAATGACCCAATCGTGGGAAGTACATATGGGATGACTTTAGATGTTGATTATTTTTATAGAATCACACCAACCATATCACATAAAATAAAGAATTTCATGTTAGCGCTTGAGTTGGAATATACTGTTGCAGCTTACGGAACAATGGATGAATTAGATTACGGAAAGATTAAAAATACACACGAAGTTTCAAATACCAGAGTTTTATTCTCTGTATTTCACTTCTTTTAAAAAATATAAATATGGCGATAAAAATTATAGTAATAGCGGCTTATGCATTGATGATAATTGTTATCGGAATTATTGGTTTGCGAAAAACAAAATCATTTTCCGATTTTTTTCTTGGTGGAGGAAATGTTGGCCCATGGATGACAGCATTTTCGTATGGAACAGCATATTTTTCAGCTGTTGTTTTTATTGGTTTTGCAGGTAAAGTAGGTTGGGGATTCGGTTATTCAGGAATTTGGATTGGAGTTTTTAATGCTTTAGTTGGTGTGTTAGGAGTTTGGGCTATAATGGGTTGGAAAATTAAAAAGATGTCAATCGATTATGATGTTTCTACATTAAGTGAATTTCTTGAAAAGAGATACGATAGTGGAGCTCTAAAACTTGCTTCTTCGATTGCAATATTTGTTTTTTTAGTACCGTATTCAGCAGCAGTATTTATTGGACTGTCAAAATTATTTGAAGCATCTTTTCCCGATATTGATTATTGGCACGTTGTTGTGGCAATGGGAGTATTTACTTCAATTTATTTGGTATTGGGTGGTTATAAATCAATGACAATGATAGATACTGTATTTGGAATGATAATGACTGCCAGTGTTATTGTTTTGGTGTTTTTTACAGTAAATAAAGGTGGTGGTATAGTTTCTATTACTGAAACATTATCAAATATTAATCCCAAATTAACTGAAGTAGTTGGCCCTCCGGGTTGGTGGCCATTATTTTCACTGATATTTCTAACAAGTGTTGCTCCATTTGCAATGCCTCAGTTGATTCAAAAATTCTATGCAATTAAAGATAAAAGATCTATTAAAATTGGAATGGTAGCATCTACATTCTTTGCTTTGTTAATTGGTTGTATTGCATATTTCATCGGTTCAACATCAAGGGTTTTCTTAAATCCCGGAAATGCTCCATTGTCATTTCCTGCAGGTGATACAAGTGTTCTTGATCCGGATGCATTAATGCCGGAACTTTTAAATATGGTCGTGCCGGAATCGCTAACAATAATTATTCTGATTCTTATATTATCAGCTTCTATGTCAACCCTGGCTGCATTGGTTTTAATCTCAAGCTCATCTTTAGTAAAAGATTTTTATGCAGGATTTATTAATAAAAATGTAAGTGATAAAGGACTTACTTCTTTAATGCGGGTTGGGAGCATTGTATTTATTTTGATTTCAGTAATTATTGCGTTAATAAAACCAGATTCTATTGTTGCAATTTTAGGAATTTCATGGGGTGCTGTCGGATCATTCTTTTTAGGTCCATTTGTTTGGGGATTATTTAATAAGAATATGAATAAAGTTGGAGCAATATCTTCTTCTGTTCTTGGATTGGTTGTGTGTGTGGGATTATTTATTATTTGGGGACCAAAATCATCACCTCAGGCAGGAACTATTGGAATGATTGTTTCATTAGTAGTTAATCCTGTATTTAGTTATGCATATAATTTAATTCAAAAGAAATAATATATATATGATGTTAATAAACATACGGTATATAGCGTTATACTTGAGATTGCTGATATGAAAAATGTAAATTAATTGTATATTTGTGAGGAACGGTAAATAATATAATATGAAAAAGGTTGGTTTATTTTATGGCCCACTTGGTGGATCAACAGAAAGAGTGGCTAAAAAAGTTGCTACTGCTTTAGGTAATGAAAATGTTGATTTAATTCCAGCTAAAGATGCAAAAACAGCAGATGTAGAAAAATACGAGAATATAGTTTTTGGATTATCTACAATAGGTAAGGAAACATGGGAATCGGACAAGCCTGCTAACGACTGGGATGTTTTTCTTCTGGAAGTTGAAAAGGTTGATTACTCGAATAAAATAATTGCAATGTTTGGTTTAGGTGATCAGATTACTTATGATTTACATTTTGTTGATGCTTTAGGAATTGTTGCCGGAAAGATTTTACCAAAAGGAGCTAAAATCATAGGACAGGTTGAAACTGAAGCTTACGATTTCAGAGAGTCTTTAGCTGTGATTGATGGTAAATTTATAGGGTTACCGGTAAATGAAGATTTTGAACCTGAATTAACTGACGAAAGAGTAAATAACTGGGTTGCAAAAATTAAAACTGATTTTAAATAAATATTGTTATGGGCGATACTTCGACAAGAAAAACACCTATTGATGCTAATGTTGTTAAAAACAAACTGGAACAAAGCGGATTAGAAAAAGTTGGATTAGCTACAATCCGTGAGCTTGTTCGCTTAGTAAATGAAATTGAAAAGGAAACAGGTGAGAAATACATCCGTATGGAAATGGGTGTTCCCGGCTTGCCTCCTGCTCAGATTGGAATCGAAGGTGAAATCAAGGCTTTAAAAAGCGGTGTGGCTTCTAAGTATCCAATGATCGAGGGAGTTAATATTCTTAAAAAGGAAATATCCAGGTTTGTAAAGAATTTTATGAATATAGAAGTTGATGAAAAAAATTGTATCCCTACTGTTGGTTCAATGCAGGGTGCATTTGCTTCTTTTCTCGTTTCATGCCGAAGAGATATTAAAAAGGATACAACTTTATTTATTGATCCTGGCTTCCCTGTACAGAAAATGCAACATAATGTTCTGGGATTTAAACATGAAACTTTTGATGTATACGACTACAGGGGTGATAAATTAAAAGCGAAACTTGAATCATACCTTAAAAAAGGAAATATCTCTACTATTCTGTATTCGAACCCCAATAATCCTTCATGGATTTGTTTTACCGAAAAAGAATTACAGATAATAGGCGAACTGGCAACTAAGTATGATGTAATTGTTATGGAAGATCTTGCATATTTTGCAATGGATTTTCGTAAAGATTTATCTAAACCTGGCGTTGCACCATATCAGTCATCAGTAGCAAATTATACCGGTAATTATATTTTGTTGATCTCAAGTTCTAAGTCATTTAGTTATGCAGGTCAGCGAATTGGAATGATGGTTATTTCGAATGAATTGTTTAACCGACAATTTCCTGATCTAAAGCGATTCTTTAAAACAGATGGTTTTGGTTACTCAATGATTTACGGCGCATTATATTCTCTTTCTTCAGGAACAAGTCATTCGGCACAATATGGCTTGGCTGCTATGCTAAAAGCTGCGAATGATGGTGACTTAGATTTTGTTGAAATTGTTAAGGAGTACGGAGAACGAGCGAAAATAATGAAGAAACTTTTTACTGATAATGGATTTGAAATAGTATATGATATGGATGAGAATGAGCCATTAGCTGATGGTTTTTACTTTACATTTTCATATCCGGGAATGGACGGTTTAGAATTGCTTGAGGAATTACTTTATTACGGAATTAGTGCAATTTCTCTGGCCACTACAGGCAGTGAAAGGACAGAAGGTATACGTGCTTGTGTTTCATTGATTCACAGAAGTCAGTTAAAAGATTTGGAACACAGACTACAGGTTTTTAACGAACATCATAGTTAAAGTTTAAGTCGATAAAAATTTACCGATTTTTTTATTGTCTCAAATCGCTGAATATTAATGGAATATTGAATGTTAGCAAACCTGTTGAATAACAGGCGCAAACAAGGGTGATATACTAAAAAATCTGACTAAAAAATATTATCTTTGTGTGCATTCAAAAAAATAATAAAAACTAAATTATATAATTATAATGGCTAAAGTTAAAGGAGCAATTGTAGTTGACATCGAAAAATGTAAAGGTTGCGAAGTTTGTATACCTGCATGCCCGACAGATGTTATTCTTCTTTCGGAAGATGTTAACGGTAAGGGATATCATTACGCATATATGGCAAATCCTGATGCATGTACGGGTTGTGCTAATTGTGCTATTGTTTGTCCGGATGGAGTTATTACTGTTTACAGAAAAAAAGTAAACGAATAAGTATTAAATTTAAAAAAGAACTATAATAATGAAAGAATTACGATTAATGAAAGGCAACGAAGCGATAGCAGAAGCTGCTATTCGTGCAGGTGTCGACGGGTATTTTGGGTATCCAATTACTCCGCAATCAGAAGTTCTTGAGTACCTTATGTTAGAAAGACCGGAAGAACGAACAGGAATGGTTGTTCTTCAAGCAGAAAGTGAAGTTGCTGCTATTAATATGGTTTATGGCGGTGCCGGAGCAGGAAAGATGGTTATGACATCATCTTCAAGCCCTGGTATAAGCCTGAAACAAGAAGGTATTACATATATGGCTGGTGCTGAACTTCCTTGTATGATTTTAAATGTTGTTAGGGGAGGACCGGGATTAGGGACTATCCAACCAGCACAATCTGACTATTTTCAAGCTGTTAAGGGTGGTGGTCATGGCGATTATAAATTAATCGTTTTAGCCCCTGCGTCGGTTCAGGAAATGTATAATTTTGTTGAATTGTCTTTCGATTTAGCATTTAAATACAGAACCCCTGTAATGATACTTTCTGATGGCGCAATTGGACAGATGATGGAAAAAGTGGAGATAGGAGAGCAAAAGACAAGATTTACAGATGCTCAGGTAAAAGAAAGATGTCCTTGGGCAACAACCGGTAAAGATGCTAATCGCGAAAGAAATATTATTACTTCATTAGATCTTGATCCTCACAGACAAGAGGTGTTTAATCATAAACTTCAAGCGAAATATAAGGAAATTGAAGAAAATGAAGTCCGTTTTGAAGAGATTCAGACTGAAGATGCCGAATATCTGTTTGTTGCTTATGGAACAAGTTCACGAATTTGTCAAAAATCAATGCAGTTAGCTCGCGAAAAAGGTATAAAAGTTGGACTGTTTAGACCTATTACTTTATTCCCTTTCCCAAGTGAAAGATTGGCGGAATTAGGGAAACAGGTTAAAGGTATTTTATCTGTTGAAATGAGTGCCGGACAAATGATTGAAGATGTTAAGTTAGCTGTGGAATGTAATGTTCCTGTTGAGCACTTTGGTAGAATGGGAGGAATTATTCCATCTCCAGGAGAGGTTGTTGAAGCTTTGGAACAAATTTTTTTATAGGAGGTTAAAAAATGGCTGAAAATATAATAAACAACGATATAGTAAAAGAAGAAAATCTGGTTTATAAAAAAACCAAACTTCTTACAGATAAAGCACTAAGTTATTGTCCCGGTTGTGGTCATGGTACTGCTCACCGTTTAGTAATGGAAGTGGTTGAAGAACTTAATGCTCAGGCAGAAACTATTGGTATTGCTCCTGTAGGTTGTTCTGTACTTGCGTACGAATTTATGGATATAGATATGCAACAAGCTGCTCATGGTAGAGCTCCTGCTTTAGCAACAGCAATCAAAAGATTGTATCCTGAAAAATATGTATTTACTTATCAGGGCGATGGCGATCTAGCGGCTATTGGTACTGCTGAAACAATTCATGCTTGTAACCGTGGTGAGAATATTACTATTATTTTCGTGAATAATGGTATATATGGTATGACAGGAGGGCAGATGGCTCCAACTACCTTACCAGGAATGAAATCATCAACATCTCCATACGGACGTGATATTGAGAGTATGGGGAATCCATTAAAAATGACAGAGTTAGTTGCTCAGCTACCTGGAACTTACTTTGTTACTCGTCAGGCGGTACACACGCCAGCTGCTGTTCGTAAAGCGAAAAAAGCTATTCGAAAAGCATTCGAAAATCAAAAATTGAAAAAAGGTCTTTCTTTTGTTGAGATTGTATCGAATTGTAACTCAGGTTGGAAAATGACACCACTTCAATCTAATGAATGGATGGTTGACAATATGTTTCCATACTATCCGCTTGGAGATATTAAAATTCCTGAAGAATAAACCTGGATATCATCCCGTCCCGATAATTATCGGGAGTTGTCGGGACAATTTAAAACTTAAAAATTAAGAAAAATGACTGAAGAAATAATTATAGCCGGATTTGGTGGACAGGGAGTTCTTTCGATGGGTAAAATTATGTGTTACTCAGGTATTGTTCAAGGACAGGAAGTAACCTGGATGCCTTCATACGGACCAGAAATGAGAGGTGGAACTGCAAACGTAACAGTTATAATAAGTGACGATAGAATTAGCTCACCAATCATTAATGAATTCGACACAGCTATTATTCTTAACCAACAATCAATGGACAAATTTGAAAGTATGGTTAAGCCTGGTGGTACATTAATTTACGATGGTAATGGTATTACTCGTCATCCTGAGAGAAAAGATATCAATATTTATCGTGTTGCTGCTGCTGCCGAAGCTGCAAAAATGGAAACTACAAAAACTTTCAATATGATTGTTTTAGGTGGATTCTTAAAAATTAAGCCTATAGTTAAAATGGAAAACGTGATTGCCGGATTGAAGAAATCACTACCGGAACGTTATCATCACATGATTCCTGTTAACGAAAAGGCTGTGAAAAGAGGTACTGAAATTGTTGAAGAAGTTCAGATATTAAACTAAGAAATAACAGATATATTTTTTTAACATCTGAAGTTTTTTAACTTCGGATGTTTTTTTATAATATGCTAGGTAGATTCAGGACATGTCATGAATCTACTTTTTAATTATTATAATTTGTAATCAAAAGTTAAAGATGTGTTTTAAAAACCAATATTATTTTTTTGTATAATTACAAAATGTTACATATAATTACAATATGATTACAAATTGTTATTTATCATGAGTCAAAAAATACAAATTGATGCAACAGACAGAAAAATTTTATCATATCTGTTAAAAAATGCCCGAACTCCCTTCCTCGAGATTGCAAGATCGTGTGGAATATCGGGAGCTGCAATTCACCAACGTATACGCAAACTCGAAAATGCCGGAATAATTAGCGGGTCGAAGTTTATTGTAAAACCAAAAGCTGTAGGTTTTGATATTTGTGCTTTTGTAGGGATATTACTTGATAAAGCACATATCTATAATAATGTTATTAAGGAAATTGAGAAAATCCCAGAAATAGTTGAGTGTCATTTTACTACAGGTACCTGGGCTTTACTGTTAAAAATTTATTGTGTAGATAATCAGCATTTAATGAATGTTTTAGTAAATACAATCCAAAATATTCCGGGCGTTGCTCGTACTGAAACATTTATCTCGTTGGAACAGACTATTGATAGAGAGTTTAGTATTTAATGTTAATAAGTAAGAGTAAATTTAAGTTTTATATTTTATTAACAATAATTCATTAAAAACGTATTAAATGTAATCTTGCTTAGTTTTAATCAATGTGTACATTTGTATCCACAAAAGAGATTAGGATTAAGAGCCGCCACGCAGGGTACTCTGGTATGTGGATGAAAGTTCCGCCGGCTTATAAGGCCCGGGAAAGTCCCGGGCTTCTTTTATATACATTGTTGCCCGCTTTTTATTAATAATCAGCTTATCTTGACTTATTGTAATCTTACAATTTATGTCAAAATAACATAAAATATCTCGGAACTTTCTTCATATATTCAATATAGGAATCTCCATATTTCTCTTTACAGTATTGTTCTTCTCCTAAGATTATTAAATGTGTTGATATTATAGAAATAAAGCAGATTATCATCAAGATTAGAGATTGTGCTAATAATGTAGAACCTATTAGTACTAATAAAAAGAAAAAATACATTGGATTTCTTGAATATCTATACAATCCGTTTACAATTGCTTTATCTGTTTGTGCATTCATATAATTAATTTTTGATATAATATGACCTAATGATCCTATGATAATCAATAATATTCCAATAAAAAATAATACAGAATGAGAATTCGAAGGAATAAATAGTGATACAATCATAAAAGAAATCATAGAAAACAAACTTGCAAAAGATGATATTTTATCTTTCAATGTATACCAAGACATATCAGTTGCTTTTTTGAACCCCTTTTTGCTAAGCCTGCCGACAAAAATCCCTAATAACCATATAGGAATTACAAAAATCCATGTATTAAATAATTCAATACTCAAAGTATCAAAGATTTTCATTCCTAATAATATTTTCATTATTCTATCTTTTACTTATTATTTTGTTTTCTTTAAAATTGTTGGTAACTCCCACATAAATGATCAATTATTTCATCATCAACAGATGTGTACTCTTTCATTAAATTGGCAGTCATGCATGAGTGAACAGGTATGATACCAACTAAATCACCAATATTTATATTATTGAATAATTCATCAGAGACTTGTAAGGTTCCATGTTCTTGAGATAATTTTATTAAATAGTAATCTTTGTCTGGTTTTTTCCAACCTTGATCGTCTAAATGAACTAATTTACCATAAACTTTATCATCTCCAATTTTCATAAATTCTTTTGAAAAGTGAACTCCTCCTCCTTGAATAATAATCTCTTTCCTTTCGGAGTGTTTAGCAACTACAGGACAAGCCAAAACTGTTGCTATCTGTTCAACACGGCATGAACCTAATTCATATTGCATTAGATCGTAAAAAACAAAGTTGCCGGGGCGAATTTCATCTATTCCTGAAAAATCATTAGCTAAACTACATGATGGAGTATCGCCTGTTGACATAATTAAACCAGGAAATTTGTCGATATATTGTTTTTTTAACAGAGATAATTTATATAAAGAATCATTATGGATATCAATTATTTCATTTGTACTTTTTGCTTTATAAGTATTTCCTGAGTGCGACAAAAAACCTTTAAAATCCAGTTTATCTGATTCTGATGCTAATTTCAGGATTTTATCAATCGTAAGAAAAATGTCAAACGAAACACCTGTTCTGCGATATCCTGTATCAATCTTAATAAAGAACCCAACCTTATATTTTAATTCTTTATTCAGAAACTCAATGGATTCGATATTTTCAACCGTAAGATTTAATTGTATTTCTTCGGCCAATGAATTAATCGTTTCAATTTCACGAATGTTTACCGGGAAGGCAACAGTAATATCTTTCCAGTCATCATTGGCAAAATACTCTGCCATTCGTAATGAGGAAACTGTAATTTTATTTATACCAAACTGTTTAAACCATTTTCCGATTATTCGTGATTGATGTGTTTTAAAATGTGGCCTGAAAATTAAATTGTGTTTTTTGGCTTTTTCTGCCATTAAACGAATATTATTCAGGCATTTCTTTTTATCCAGAATTAAAGTTGGAGATACTATATTATCAATATTCATAGTTTGTGTAAAATAATTTTTGCAAAGATATTTCTTAATAAGTAATACCTTTTTTTCGTGCTGATTTTAATGCTTTGATATACCAAATAAATTCATCCGGAAAACGTTTAGAATGATTCGGAAAAAGAGTGAGTTATTTAAATCATATCGAGTTGTTTTGCTTTTTTTTCCAAACTTTTTTGGCGAGTTCCTGCATATCTTCTACACTATCGGACTCGTCCATTATTTCTGTTCCTAACAGTGTTTCTATAATATCTTCCATGGTAACAATTCCAACCATTTCGCCATATTCGCCTACAACCATTGCAATATGTTCTTTTTCTTCAATTAATTTATAAAAAAACCTGATTATAGGCATTTGCTCATTAACAACTTTAATTTCGCGTCGCAAACTAAGAAGTTTATTATTTTGCTTTTTATCAATCATATATTGCAGGATATCATCTTTAAGAACATAGCCTGTTATATTTTCAATATCTTTTTGAAAAATCGGAATCCTCGAAAATATTATTTTATCGTTATTTTCTATAAATTCTTGAACAGTAATATTCTCTTCTACCGCAAATACTACTGTTCGAGGTGTTAATATACTTTTTACTTCAATTTTGTTAAACACCATAAGGTTTAAAAGAATTTTTGATTCTTCTTTTTTAAAAATACCTTCTTTTACACTAATTTCTGCCATTGCATGAAATTCCGACCTGCTTAAAACATCTTGTGTTTGGTCTTTTTTAAGCGATTTAGTAATAAATTTAGCAAATGCAATTATTGGATAAAAAGGAGAGTAGATCATCCCCTTTAAAAAGTATGGTATCACAGGAGCCAGTTTTTTCCAATAATTGACACCCAGGGTTTTAGGAATTATTTCAGCGAATATCAGAATTGATATGGTTAATACTCCTGATGTTATAGAAAGATATTCGTTACCCCATAATTTTTGAGCCTGAACACCAACACCAACAGCCCCAACAGTGTTAGCAAATGTATTAATTGTAAGTATTGCAGCTAAAGGAGTATCAATTTTTTCTTTGAATTTTTGTAATGATTTAGCAAAAGCTTTCCCTTCATTTACTTTACCGGCAAGGTAGGTTGGAGTTATACTTAACAGAGAGGCTTCAAGTATAGAACACATGAAAGATATTATTACTGCAATTAAAAAATATAAAATTAACAATCCCATTTATTAGTTCTTTTAGTTAAATGTAATTTAATTTCTGTACAAATTCATTTTTTCGATATACTTGTAAACTTCTTCAGGAAGAAAGTATCTCATATCTTTGTTGTTTTTAATCGATTCACGAATAAAACTGGAAGAGATTTCCATTAGCGGAGCATTAATCAAGCTTAAGCTTTTATGATTCTCATATTCGCCGAGTTCATAACCAGGTCGTGGATAAACATAAAGCTTATATTGTTTTAAAATTTGCTCGTAATTTTTCCATTTATGGAATGATTGAAAATTATCTGTACCAACTATCAGGACAAAATCATGTTTTGGATTTCTTTCAGATAAATAAGTTAAAGTATCAATAGTATAGGATGGTTTTGGAAGACTAAACTCAATATCTGTGGGTTTAATTTTAAAATCATCTTTTAAGGCAAGCTCAACCATTTTGAACCTGTCATATTCATTCAATAAGGTTTTTTTCTTTTTTAAAGGATTTTGAGGACTTATAACAAGCCATATTTCATCTAAATCACTATACTCGACCATATAATTTGCAATAGCCAGATGACCAATATGAATTGGATTGAAAGAGCCAAAGAATAATCCTATTTTCATTTCTTTATTACTTAATAAAGTTAATTACAACTTTTTCTGATTCCATTATTGCATTGTCCAGATTATCATTTACAATAATTATATCAAACCTTTCTGCATAGTTTAATTCTTCCTTAGCCTTATTTATTCTTGTTTCAATATCTTCGATACTATCTGTTGATCGCAGGATAAGTCTTTTTTCGAGTTCTTCTATACTTGGTGGCATAATAAAAATTGATAATGCTTTATTCGGATATTTTTTCTTAATGCTTAAACCTCCAACAACATCAACATCAAATATTACATGTTTACCCTGATTCCAGATTCTTTCTAACTCACTTTTTAACGTACCATAAAAACGATTCTCGTAAACCTCTTCCCATTCAACAAATTCATCCTTATCTATTTTTTCTTTGAAATCATCTGCTGAAAGAAAATAGTAGTCTTTTCCATCAGTTTCGTTTTCTCTTTTAGGGCGACTAGTGGCTGATATCGAGAATTCAAGATCTAAGTCTTTTTCTAAAAGAGTCCTTACAATTGTTGTTTTGCCCGATCCTGAGGGTGCTGAAAATATAAATAGTTTGCCTTTCATATTAAAACTATAGAATATTTAGCATTTGTTCTTTTATTTTTTCTAATTCATCCTTCATCAAAACAACCCGTTTTTGTATATCAGAATCGTTTGCTTTTGAACCAATAGTATTAATTTCTCTACCAATTTCCTGACTTATAAAACCTAACTTTTTACCGTTGGATTCAGGTTCATCAAGCATCTCAAGGAAATAATTACAATGATTTGTCAGCCTTACCTTTTCTTCTGTAATATCCAATTTTTCAAGATAATAAATCAATTCCTGCTCAAACCTGTTTTTGTCATAATCTTGTTCGTCTACATTTTTATTAAGACTAACTTTTAATTTTTCTTTTATTTTCTCAGTTCGTGCTATTTCGAAAGGAGTGATTTCATCTTTTTGGTCGTCAATTATTTTAATTCTTTGTTCAATATCTTCTTTAAGATATTTACCTTCCTGTATTCTGAATTCATCAAGTTTATCTAATGCATTTATTATTGTATGACTTATAATCTTCCAATCGTTTTCGTCAATTTTATCACGCTCAGTATTTAAGGTATCTGGTAACCGGATTGCTATTTGTAAAAGTTGTTCTGATGTTTCAAAATTCAGATCATCAGCAACTGATTTTAACTGATCAATATAATTTTTAACTACCCCTGAATTTATTGTTGTTGCTTTATTATCATCAGTTATTTCGTAATAAAGTACAAATTCTACTTTTCCTCGTTGTAATTTTTTTGATATGATATTTCGAATTTCAAGCTCTTTTTCGCGATACATTCCCGGTATCTTAGCGTATATATCCAGATTTTTGCTATTTAGTGATTTAATTTCTATAATAACTTTTCGGTCTTTTAATTCACATTCGGCCTTTCCGAAACCGGTCATTGATTTTATCATAGTCTTCTTTTCAAATGATTGTATTTATAGGGCAAAGGTAAGAAAAATAGTTAGATAGTTTAAAGTTCAGAGTTTAGAGTTTTAAAAAACTCAGAACTCGAAACTCAAAACTAAATGACGACTTTCTTTTTCCAGTTTCCAGTTAAATAATAAATGAATGAAAGAATAAAACCAACAAACCATCCGATTGGCATTGCCCACCATATACCAATTTCTCCGAATTCGCGCGAAAGTAGCCATGCACTTGGAATTCGTATTATCCAGAGCGCTATTAAAGATATAAACATAGGAATAAGTGTATCGCCGGCACCACGCATAACACCTGAGATTGAAAACATTGCCGAAAATATAACGTAGAATGCTCCAACAATCATCAAATATTCTTTCCCAATTCGTATTACTTCGGTATCGTTTGTAAATAGGTTCATTAAAAATCCACTCCCCAACAGAACAAACACTGATACTGTTATTGAAACTAATGATGACATTTTTATGGTAGATATAAATCCGGATCTTACCCTTTCAATTTTTTTCGCACCTATATTCTGGCCAACAAATGAACTAAGTGCTGCAGCAAAATTCATTGCAGGGAGTGAAGCTAACGAACTTATTCTCATTACAACTGAGTATGCAGCAATAACATTGGTTCCAAAACCATTTACAATGCTAATTAAGGCCATCATTCCAGCAGCAACGAATGTTTGTTGTATTCCGGTTGGTAACCCGATTCGAATGCTTTTTTTGAAAATTTCTTTGTCAAAAGCAAGACCTTTTAATGCGAAACGTACAATTTTATGTGTTCTATTTAAATAAATTACAGCCGTTAAAAATGCTCCACCCTGAGCTATTACTGATGCAATGGCTACACCTGCAATTCCCCATTTAAAGACTAAAACAAAAAGTAAATCGAGGCCGATATTAATAATTGTAGAAATTATTAGAAAGTATAATGGCGTTTTAGAATCCCCTAGTCCACGTAAAATTGCGCTAGTTCCATTAAAACCAAATGAAACAATTACTCCACCAATAAAAATATTAAAGTAAGTTTTTGCTTGTGGTATAATTTCTTCTGGAAGTCTTAATAATCTGAAAATATTTTCACTAAAATAAATTCCAATTATACTTATTAAAATTGAAGCAAAAAACAAAAATATAAATAGTGTATTAATTGTGCGTTTTACTTTCTCAATATCTTTAGCTCCAAAGTATTGAGCAATAACAATTGTGCTTCCTGAAGCTATTCCTATAATTAATGAAAGAAATCCGAAGATGATAGGGAATGACGCTCCAACAGCGGCAAGGGCTTCTTTGCCAATAAAATTGCCTACAATAATGCTATCAACAATATTATAAAGTTGTTGGAAAACATTTCCAAGTAACATTGGGAGAGCAAATTTTAGAATAAGGGAACCTTCTTTTCCTGTTGTCAAATCTTTCATTCGGGGATTTTAAAATCTTTGCAAAGCTGATTAAATATATTTTATTATCAAAATTTCAAAATAATATAGTGCCATGCCAAGTATCAAACAACAGATTTTTTATCAATATCTCTATTAAAAAATACTTCCGAAGTTTTTAAAACTTCGGAAGTATTGCTTGTTATTAAAATTGTATGATAAATTATTTTACTCTTTCCAGTTCAACTGTGAAATGCCTCATAATGGGCGCTTCTTCAAGAATGTTAAATCCTTTGGTAACTTGATCTCTTCTGTCGAAGACATTTTTTAAAGCCACTGCTATAACATCCATGTGGTTATTTGTATATACTCTTCGTGGTATAGCCAGTCGAAGAAGCTCAAGAGCCGGATAACGATTCTCACGTGTTTCAGGATCACGATCGGCAAGTAAAGTACCAATTTCAACACCACGAATACCAGCTTCAAGATACAATTCTACTGCTAAGGTTTGAGCAATATATTGTTCTTTAGATACGTTTGGTAAAAATTTCTTTGCGTCAATGAAAATAGCATGTCCACCATAAGGTTTTTGCACTGATATTCCATAGTCTGTAAGCTTTTGACCTAAATATGCTACTTGTCTGATTCGGGTATTTAAGTAATCGAATTCTGTCCCTTCGTCTAATCCTTGTGCCAATGCGTTCATATCTCTTCCCGACATTCCGCCATAAGTAATATAACCTTCAAAAATTATATTAAATACAGTTGCTTTTTTAAATACTTCCTCACTTTTCAGAGCAATAAATCCTCCCATATTTACGATTGCATCCTTCTTACTACTCATGGTCATTCCATCGGCATACGAAAACATTTTTTTTACAATTTCTTTTACAGTTTTATTTTCATAAGTTTTTTCGCGGAGTTTAATAAAATAAGCATTCTCGGCAAAACGTGCTGAGTCGTAATAAACAGGAATCTGATATTTATCGGCAATTGCACGAATTCCTTTCATGTTTTCAATTGATACAGGTTGACCACCTGATGAGTTACAGGTTACAGTGAGTATAATAAAAGGAATTTTTTCCGGAGTATATTCTTTGATGGTGTTTTCCAGTTTTTTAAGATCTACATTTCCTTTAAACGGATGATCAATTTCGGTATCAAAAGCTTCATCAATAGTACAATCAATGGCTTTTGCCTTCCTGAACTCTATATGTCCTTTCGTTGTATCGAAATGCGAATTGCCTGGAATAATATCACCTTCTTTAATTAAAGCCGAAAATAAAACATTTTCTGCTGCTCTTCCCTGGTGAGTTGGAAGAAAATATTCGAATCCTAATAATTCTTTTATAGTATTTTTTAATTTATAATATGATGAAGCACCGGCATAACTTTCATCACCAAGCATCATCGCCGACCATTGTTTGTCACTCATGGCTCCGGTTCCTGAATCGGTTAGTAAGTCAATAAAAACCTGTTCGCTTTTTAAATTAAATAGATTGAATTTTGCTTCTTTAATCCATTTTTCGCGTTCTTCACGAGTACTTCTTTTGATGGTTTCAACCATCTTAATTTTATATGATTCTGCAAATGGAAGTTCCATAATATTAGAATTTATGATTAAACAAATTGAAAATTGATTATTTTAAATCGATGAGTTTTCTCACAAACGAGAAAGTTTAGAAGATGAATGAATCTCTCTTCTTAATATTTAGGTAAACATTTTTTGCTGAAAGCAATGTGTTAATAGATATTTTCATTCAGCTCAATTTGATTTGCGATACAAATATACGAGTTTCTTAAATAATTGCATAAAATTAAATACTTTTGTACAAAAGTAACAACTTAAAAATATAATTAAAGTATTAAAATTCAGTGCAATAATGAGCAAACTGCTTTTGGTTTTATTATCAATCACATTTTTAAATTTCCCGTCTTATACACAAAATGCAGAGGCTGATACTCTAACTTCGATTCAAAACGAAATCTTCAAAAGTGATTCATTATCAGCTGATTCTTTAAAAATGTTAAATGATTCCATTGAATATGAATTAATACGAGATACTTTAAAACGAATTTTTAATATTGCTGATACTTTATTATTAAAAGATAGTATTCCCGGTAAAACTACTTATGAATACATGATGGATAATTTTAGAGATTCATTGTTTTTTGATGAGCCGGATTCAATCCATTATGTTATTTACAATTTAAATAATTTACTTAATAATGATACAATTCTTTTAAATGATACCACAAAACAAGCTATTAATAAACTTATTGATTACTCAGGGACTCGGGAAATTAAACCTGTTATAAACTATTTGCAATCCGAATTTAATAAGTCAGGATTATTAACTGAACCGGGAGATTCTTCTTTAAAACTGATTAACGATTCAATTTATTACGCTGTAGAATATTTAATAAAAAATATTCTTGAAGATTCAATAAAATTCTCATTTACAAATATAAATAATGACTCGATATTATTTTATACAAGAGAAAATGAGGTAGATTCTATTCGATTAAATTTATTTGATAACAGAGGGGAATATGCTGTTTTATGGATTAAAAAATCGGATACTAATATTTTTGATATTTATTTGGAAGATGGGATATACCTGGAAAAAACAAAACAACGCAAAGTAGTTGATCAAAGGCTGGATACTGAGTTTGTTATACCGGACTTAAAGAAGATGAAAAAGGTCAATATGATTCTTCCAATTTGGAAATTCGGAGGAATTGCTGATATTAGATATAACCAGGGATATATTTCTGAATCCTGGGCTGAAGGTGGAGCAAGTAGTATGTCGGCATTGTCCATTCTAAAATATAGTGCAGATTATTCGTATGGCAAAAAAATAATCCTGGATACTGATATTGAATGCAGGTTGGGTTATTTAAAATCCGGTGATGACGATATACAAAAAAATGATGACAAGCTTGAGATTAATGTAAAATATGGAATGTCAGCATTTAACGATTGGTATTATAGTGCATTATTGAATTTTAAAACACAATTTTTAAAGGGATATAATTATTCTAATGATACAACAATAGGAGTTTCAGAGTTTCTGTCTCCCGCATATTTGATTTTTTCTTTGGGTTTGGATTATAAACCAAGCAATAAACTTACAATTTTATTTTCGCCCATAACATCAAAATTTACAATTGTAGCTGATACAGTTAATTTCGATCAAACTCGTTTTGGTGTTGGTAAAGATGAAATTATCAGACAAGAAATCGGGGCTTATGTTAAAACAGTTTCTAAGATCAAATTTAGAGATAATATAACACTTTTAAACAAGGTTAATTTCTTTACAAACTATTTAAATAACCCTCAAAATATTGATGTCGATTGGGAAGTAGATCTTGCAGTTAAATTAACAGATTATATTAAAATGTCGGTTAATGCTCATTTTATTTACGATGATGATGTGGAAATACCGGTAATTGAGGATGGTGTAGAGATAGGTAAAACTAAAAAAGGACAGTTTAAAGAATTGTTTGGCATTGGATTTTCATATAGTTTTTAAATGCATTGGGAAATGAAAATAATACCAGATATTTAATATTTAATCAGAACTGTTTAATCTATTGATATATTTCCGGGAGAGTTCTAATTTAAAATTTTCTGCTTTTAATTGCCTTTCTTTATATTCGGCTCTGGTTTCTGATGTTTTTTTCGAATCAAATAAACCCGAACTTTCCAGTTCTTTTTGAAACTCTTCTGCAAAATAAAATTCAATAATAATTTCAGGGTTTATTTCCCATATATTAATTGTATTATCACTTGAACCGCTTATGATATATTTATTGTCAGCACTTATGTCAATATCGTTAACGGGCAGGCTATGACCAAGGAATGTGTAAATTTGTTCTCCGCTTTTCACATCCCATAGTTTAACTGAAGCATCATAGGAGCAGGAAACCAGGTATCGGTCATTTTTACTAAATTTAATACTCATTACACTTCTTTCGTGTTTGGCAAGAACATGAAGAATTTCCATCTTATCAAGATCCCAGATTTTTATATTGTTATCTCGGGATGCGCTGGCTAAATATTTACCATCATTACTAAATGCTAAAGAATAGATGTTGCTTCCATGCCCTGAAAAAGTATGAATAAGCTCAAAATTATCGAAAGTGTATATTTCAATTGATCCATCTTGTGATCCACAAGCAATTAAATTGTTGGCTTGCGAATATGCAACTGCCAAAACACTTTTTTTGTTGTTCTCAAAAACGTGAATGGTTTTACCTTCAATAATATCCCAAAGTCTGAAATTGTTGTCAAAAGACCCGCTTACCAGATATTGTCCGTTTTTTGATATTCCTACTGACCATACAGCAGTAGAATGCCCGGAAAGGGATTTAACATAAGTTCCGTCTTTTTTCCATATATTAATTGTTTTATCTCCACCGCTTATAATATATTTTCCGTCGGTTGAATATTCTAATTCATAAATTGTTGCATAATGCCTTTGAAGTGTAGTTATTGCTTGAAAAGTTGTAGCGTCCCAAACCTTTATGGTTTCATCTTTTGAACCACTAATAAATTGTTTTCCATCCGGGCTAAAAGCTACAGAATGAACCTGATCGGAATGATCTTTCAACGAAACAATAAGAGCTTTATCTTTTTGTGCCGACAAGTTAATTTTTATGAAGAAGATTAAAAGGAATAGAACTAAAATCCGAAGTTTAAAATTTCGCATAATAAACCTGTAATAAGATGGTAATTTATCTGCGTTTATCAATAAAGTATTTGGCGACAATCATTCCACAAGTTATAGTTCCACCAGCCGCAATACCCAAATTAACACCACTCGCACTATTGCTTGTGAAATTATCAGGATCATTTACAAGAATAAGAGTAACAGTTGCAACTGCTATTCCTCCGGCAACATAAAGCATTAAATCGGCACTCTTACTTTTCTTTCTTTTTTTTAAGCTAGCATAATTGGCTAAATTTTGTGCTTCAAAATTTACAACCTGAAATTTAAATTGTTGGTAGTTTTTATTAAGCGTAACCTCAGAATTGTTATAAGTATTAAGTAACAATGCATTATTTGATTCACCAGGACTTAGTGAATAAGATATTTTGAAAAATAATATGCAAATAATAAATAGTAAAATCTTTCTCATTTTCAACTGCCTTTTTAAAGCAAAAATCTTCAATTAAATCAAAACTAATATAAATAGCCTAAATGCCAAAACTTAAAGATAATAATTATCAACGAATTATAAATAATGTAATAACTTAATTATGATAATTTGTTAAAAAAAATAGTTTAACCATTAAAATTTGTTGATAAAAATTATGCAAATATAAACTCAAATAATGGATTTAAACAATACAAGCATTAAAAATGCATAGCAATTGCAGGTTTTTTTGATTTGAATTTTAATTTTCGTTACATCCCAATTATTAAATTCGTATTAAAATCAAATATCCAAAATTAGTTCAGTTATTGTAAAAGCTGCAAAAATTATGCTTGCGATTCCGTTGGTAGTAAAAAATGCCAGATTAACTTTACTTAAATCATTTGGTTTTACTAAAGTATGCTGGTAAAATAATAAAGCAATAAAAATGAAGGACCCAACCCAGTAAAGTATCCCAAATTGCCCGAAATAACCTGCGAAAACTACAATTAGTGCAGTAAATATATGCAATAATGTCGATGCTGATAAAGCTCCTTTTTTACCAAAAAATACAGGGAATGATTTTAATTCTTCTTCTTTATCAAAATCTAAATCCTGTAATGCATAAATAATATCAAATCCGCTTACCCATAATAAAACTACAAATGAATATAAAACCGGAAGCAGGGCAAATTTACCTGTAACAGCCAGATATGCACCAATAGGAGCAAGTGATAATCCCAGTCCTAAAATTAAATGACAAAGTGCAGTGAATTTTTTTGTAAGGCTGTAACCTAAAATTATTAACAGGGCAACCGGCGATAATCTGAAAGTAAGTGTATTAATAAAATACGTTGTTACAAAAAACAATATTGAGTTTATTATAACGAATAATAATGCTGATTTTGCTTTAATTATTCCTGCCGGAATTTCACGAATTGCTGTTCTCGGGTTTTTTATATCAATCTCTCTATCAATAAATCGATTAAAGGCCATAGCTGCATTACGTGCAAATACCATACAAAGAATTACAAATAAAAAAAGCTTCCATTCAAATTCTGATTCGGTTTGGTGTAATGCTAAAAAGTAGCCAATTAAGGCAAAAGGCATTGCAAAAATTGTATGGCTGAATTTTACTAACGACAGGTATTTTTTTACTTTCTTCTTGGTTTTTTTAATCATTTTCAATAAAAATATTAGCCAATCTTTGTGCTCATTTAATTATTCCAGAGCCAAATTAATTAGTTTCTCTTTATATATATTATAATTATCTTCATCAAAGCAAACGAAATATACATTCTTTATTTTCTTATTTTGATTTAGAAAATTATTTGCTGTACGAATTGCAATATCAGCTGCCATATCTTTAGGAAAACGATAAACACCTGTGCTAATATTTGGAAAAGCAATAGTTGTTAACTTCTTATCCAATGCAATTTGTAAGCTATTCTTATAACAATTGGCCAATAATTGAGGTTCATTATCCATACCACTGTGCCATACGGGTCCTACAGTATGAATAATATATTTTGCAGGTAAAAGATATGATCTGGTTATTTTTGCTTTACCTGTTTCGCAACCGTTTAAAGTACGACATTCTTCTAAAAGTTCAGGACCGGCAGCACGATGTATAGCACCATCGACACCTCCGCCACCTAACAATGTTTTGTTGGCTGCATTTACAATTGCATCAACTTCCATCTTGGTGATATCGCTTTTTACCAGTTCTATTTTTGACATAAATATTATCTTATTTGAGCACCTAATTCTTTTTCGAATACTCTTATAAAGCTATTCATTATCTTATCGATTTGCTTGTCAGTGAGAGTCTTATTTTCGTCTTGTAAAATGAAACTTACAGCATACGACTTTTTATTAACACCCAATTTTTCGCCTTCGAAAACATCAAATAAAGATACTTTTTTGAGAAATTTTCTTTCTGATTTATATGCAAGTTCTTTGATATCAGCAAACTTAACTTCTTTGTTTAATAATAGAGCTAAATCACGGCGAACTTCAGGATACTTAGGAATTTCTGTGTAACGTATACTGTTTTTAGCTGACAATTTTAAAACTGTATCCCACGAGAATTCAGCAAAATAAACCTTGGTGTCAATATCGAAGGCTTTTGTCAACTTTTTATTTAAAATTCCGAAATTAACAAGCTGATTTTTATTGTATTGATAACTTAATCCTTCAACGAATAAATCAGATGAAACTTCTTCACTTTTTACCTGATTTAAATCAAAACCTAATTTCTCTAAGATATTTTCGACATAAGTTTTTAATAAAAAAAAGCTTGTAGGTTCTACTTTTGTAATCCAGTTTTCTTCAGTTTTATTCCCTGTAATGAAAATTGCCAAATGTTGTTCTTCGTTATATTTTTTAAGAAGATTTTCACTTTCAGAATTTTTTAAATAATAGCAATTCCCGAATTCGTATAATTTTAAATCAGGATTTCGTCTGTTCTGGTTATACATTATCGATTCTAATCCACCAAATAACAGGGTTTGGCGCATTACATTAAGATCAATACTTAAAGGATTAAAAATCTTAACCAGATTAGCAGGTTTATATGATTCCAGATTATTGTAATAATCAGCTTTTGTAAGCGAATTACACATAATTTCATTAAAACCCTTCGCTGATAAAATATCCGAAATCGTATTTTGAATTTTTTCTTTGTCAGGTTTTGGCGAATATGATAAACTTGAATTTACATGATCAGATATTTCAACATTATTGTATCCGTAAATACGCAATACTTCTTCAATAACATCTGCTTCGCGCAGTACGTCAACTCTGTAAGTCGGAACTTCAAGACTTAATTTTTCATCATCTTCTTTTACGATTTTAATATCTAAAGATTTGAGAATGTTTTTTACTTTTTCTTTCTCAATTTCTTTACCGATAAGTCGTTTCAGGTTTTTAAAAGTTAATTCAACTTTATAATTGGCAACTAACTCCGGGTAAATATCAACAATCTCAGATGAAATTTCTCCTCCTGCAATTTCTTTAATTAATAATGCAGCACGTTTAAGTGCATAAACTGTAATATTTGGATCTGAACCGCGTTCGAAACGGAACGAGGCATCGGTATGTAAATCGTGTCGTTTAGCTGTTTTTCTAACGTAAACCGAATTGAAATGGGCACTCTCAATAAAAATATTTTTAGTATTTTCGGTAACACCTGATGAAATTCCACCAAAAACCCCGGCAATACACATTCCGTTTTTTTCGTCACAGATCATTAAATCATCAGACGATAGTTCTCTTTTTTCTTCATCAAGTGTAGTAAAAAGAGTTCCTCTGTATAAAGTTTTTATGATTACTTTATTTCCTTCAATTATATCTGCATCAAAAAAGTGAAGTGGTTGTCCGGTTTCATGCAAAACGAAATTCGAAATATCAACTAAATTATTAATAGGTTTTAAACCAATTGCTTTTAACCTGTTTTGTAACCATTCCGGTGATGTTTTTACTTTTACATTACTAACAGTTACTCCTGTATATCGTGGACAGGCTTTTTTATCTTCAACTATTATCTCAATAGGTAAATTGTTATTATCGACCTTAAAGTCATCAACCGAAGGCTTTATAAGTTCCGTTTTTTTGGTCTGACTTAAATATGCTGCTAAGTCGCGTGCAGTACCGATATGCGAAGCTCCATCAATTCTGTTTGGAGTTAAACCAATTTCAAAAACAGTGTTGGTTTCAATATTGAAATATTCTTTTGCAGGTATCCCGATTTTAGCAGAATCATCTAAAACCATTATTCCATCATGCGATGTTCCAAGTCCGATTTCATCTTCTGCGCAAATCATTCCTTCGGAAGCTTCGCCACGCATTTTGGTTTTTTTGATTTTGATTTTTTCATCTCCAAAATACAATGTTGTGCCTTCAGTTGCCACAACAACTTTTTGTCCTTCAG
>JAIORB010000044.1 GCA_021108325.1 Bacteroidales bacterium
CCAAGGCCTGATAATTATTATCCTCATCTGAAATAACACCATTTATTATACAGTTTTGAATCAGGTTATTACAAGCACCATTGCTAATTTCTATTACTCTACCATAAGTAGTATCTTCAGACTGAATAGTTATTTGTTTAAATACAAATCTGTCGGCACCATTAAGTTTTAAAGTATAGTTATTTAAGGTATCAGCCTTGTATGTTAATATTACACTCGTGCTGTCGCCTGTTGCAGATTGGAATGTTATGGTATCGTTTTCGGTATAACCGATAATAATTTCATTAATAAGAATCTGTTCATTATAAGTTCCATCTTCGATATTAAATGTTACAGAACCACTAACTCCGCATTCAAACAGTGCTGAGACAGCTTTATTGAATGTAGTATAATCTCCCGATGAACCAATTGTATACGTTCCACTAATTGGCTCTGTACAAGTTGATGTAAATTCATCGGCTCCTATATCAGGATTTGTAGCATCTCTTGTTTCTCCGTCAATATCATCAGTAATTTCCGGTAATGGAATTCCTGCACCATCTAATACCAGGCTATTTGTATGCAAATCGGTTTCGGAATAAAAAGCCGGCAGGGTTGAAATAGAGTTTGCATCTAAACCTGAAGCAGATTGCCATGCTGCAAGGTCTGTACAGTCTGTGCCTTCCCATTTAGCAAGCGATGCTCCATTTGAAAAAAGGCAATTATAATCACTTGTATTATTTTCACGTCCCCAATCAATATGAATAGTAGTACCTGCTTTTAAATTAAGCAAAATATTATTTTTAAAATCATTATTATCACCATATACCAGTATAATAGGATTAGAGCTTTGGTCGCCAATCGATTTTATGGTATTATTATAAAATTTAGTATTGTCAATCTGTAATTTAATACTATACCCGCTAAATGTATTTGATTCACAAATAATAAAGTTATTTGCTATTAAACTTGTATCATATCCGCTTATAAATTCCATTGCTGCCCACGAAGTTATCATGGTGTTTTTTGTGATAGAACAATTTTTCATAAGGTAACTATATATAGCTAATCCATATCCGGTTGTTTCAATATTATTATTAGTTATACTGAGATTTTCCTGATAAGCATTTTTTATACTGTTTCCGGTTTGATTTTCGAATTTGTTTGAACTTATAATATTACCTGTTTCAAATGCACTAATTACAGAATAAAAATAGATAGCAGTGTTTCCGTTTAAAAATAAATTATTGTTAATAATATTATTTGTATCAGCTATTGTAGTTTCAGTATTAAATATTTGATATACACCATTAACAAATTGGTTGTTCTCAAAAATGTTATTACATGCGCCACTGTCTAAAACCATAAATTTTTCGGCACTATCGCTTGTAAATGTAAGATGCTTAAATCTTAAATAATCTGCTCCGTTAAGATTGAATAAATAATCGGTAGAATCGGTAGTTAATATAACATCAGTGCTGTCGCCTGTTTGCGATTGAAAAGTTATTGTACTGTTTTGTCCTGCATCGTTTATTTTATTAATAAGATATTGTGCATTGTACGTACCCTGTTTAATGTCAAAAACAACATCGCAAGTAACACCTGCAGAGTTTAATGAATCAACAGCTTCTTTAATTGTGGTATAGTCTGATGGAGCCTCACCAATAACATAATTCCCACATAGAGGGTTTGTTGCATATATTGTCTTAAATAAAGTATCATTTTCGGCTTTGTAATCATTGAGTCCATTTGGAGAATCTGTCCATATTTTTAAGGTATGTTCACCATAGGTAAAACTTTCATTGCCTATAATAATATCCTGTTCCATATCGTAGCAGGCTAAACTGCCTGTCCAGTTAAACGTATTAATTGTTCCGTTATTAATCTGATAATTAATATTTGCAGATGTTAATGTTTCTGTTCCGAAGTTTTTTAAAAAAACAGATATATCGTTACTTCCTGTATTAAAATATGTTTCAGGAGCATCTAGTGCTGTTATTCCTGCATCGGTGGCTATTAAAAAATAAAGTCTGATATCAGCTGCACGGCTAAGGGTTGAACCAGCAGTTGTGGGAAAAGATGTGTTATCACCATTATAAATTGTTACTGTAGAACCATAATTTGACCCCATAAACTGTGTAACAGGTGAATTATATTGATCACTATAATTCCGGTAATGAACCTGCAGATTATTGTTATCGTAAATAAAAACTGAATCAAATTTTATTTTTTTCCACCCGGTTGTTCCTCCATAATCAATATCTCCACTATAAACCTTACTCATTGATCCTTCTGTTGGTAAATCAGCTGAAGAAAAAGTAGTTTCTAAAGTTTGTGATAAGTATATTCTCTGATTTTCTCTGAAATAGCCTTGAGTTTGTGTTTTGTAAGCAATACCGCATATTTTCCCGTTTTGGATAGAATCACTATTATAAATGGAAGCAGACCATCCAAAATAATTATACGTAGGATAAGGCATTATTGTATTGTTATAAGAGTGATCGCCAATTTCAACATAATCTGCTACAAAAATTGTTTTAGTAAGCGTATCATTTGTATTTAACTCATCAACTCCCGAATTAGGATTGGCTGTCCATGCTTTAATTATGAATGTATCGGGGTTAAAATCATAATCTGTGGCGATACTTATATCTGCGGATTCCTGCCCCGGGTTTAAAGAGCCTGCCCAATTGTATGTTGTCTGGGGTGTTCCGTTTATTTCCCAATATATATCAACTGTGTCAATAACATCAGCCATATAATTACTGAAATTAACTATAACATCTTGTAATCCGGGTAAAAGAAAATCCTTATTATTATTATTAATTTGACTTATCCCTGCGTCTAAACCGGAATCAAAAGTTAAGTATATTCTTGGTGATTCGTGGGTACGGCTTCCTGTAGTTTCAGGAAACGAAACATCTTGTTGTTTATATTTACATGGATAGTTTGTTGCACTGGTCGAGTAATTGTAAAGATATTGATCGGAGTTTTCGTTCTTTGTCCCATCATGGTTTTCAATATGAACAATCAGATTATCGCTATTGTTATATGCAAAAGGTGTGGTAAGGATAATTTCTGAATACTGAATACTGAAATCCATATATTGTACAGAACCTTGATAAACCAATGTCATTGATGCTGTATCCGGATAACCTGCGTCAGAAAACTCAATATCAGAAATGTGTGCCATGTATACTTCTTGATTATTGGCCGTTTCTGAAAAAACGGTTGGTGCACTTAATCTATACGATATTTTAGTAATATCACCACTTATTTTTATTTCATCCTGAGGGTAAATTACAGTACACCAGTTGTAATCATATTGATTGCTATATGGTAAATCTATCATATTCCCGCCACTTCCAACCTGAACGGTGTATTGAGCATCTAACTGTAAAACAGTTACTAATGCAATAATAATAAGTATATATTTTTTCATGGTAATTTAATTTATGTGTTACAATAAATAAAAAGCAGTAAAAGTATTTTACATTAAATGAATTATGCTAATTTATGAAATTAAAAAATGAAATTCCAATAATATACAGGGATTCAGTTTTATTTGATTAAATTTTTAATAAGTATGTTAATTTATTATTCGATTAGGTTTTAAAGTCAGAAAAACATTATTTTTATGTTCAAATATAATACCAACATTGTCATGTTTCAAAAAGTATTAGATTTTATAAAGAAAGATGTTTGGCGTATATCACTTAAAAATATGCCAAAGTATAAGGTTATATTGATAAAGTATTTGCGTATTATACTTTTAGCTTTTCGTGGATATGATGAAGATAAAGTTAGCTTGCGGTCGTCAGCATTAACCTTTTACTCCATGTTATCGGTTGTGCCCGTGGCCGCTATGGCTTTCGGTATTTCCAAAATGGTTGGGATAGATAAACATTTAACCTCGTATTTAAACGACCAACTTACAGGCCAGCAGGAGGTTTTGGAGTGGATTATAAAATTTGCTAATTCTTTTCTTGAAAATACAAAAGGTGGCCTTATTGCCGGAATAGGCGCAGTTATATTGTTTTGGTCGGTAATGAAAGTGTTTGCAAACATTGAAAGTTCATTTAATGCTATATGGCAAATCAGAAAAGGAAGAAACTGGTTCAGAAAATTCAGTGATTATATCTCAATGCTGATAATTGCACCTATTCTTTTAGTAGCATCAAGTAGTGCTACTGTTTTTATTACAACCATGTTAAAGCAATTAGCTTCCGATGTAGTTATTGTAGGCATGATTAGTCCATTAATATTCTTTTTTGTTAAACTTATACCTTATGTACTTATCTGGTTGCTTTTTACTATGGTATTTATGGTGATGCCTAACACGAAAGTAAACTTTAAATCAGCGTTTGTGGCAGGTATTATATCGGGTACAGTGTTCGTATTTATACAATGGGTTTATATTCATTTTCAGGTTGGAGTTTCAAAATATAATGCTATTTATGGTAGCTTTGCAGCTTTGCCATTATTCTTAATATGGTTGCAAATGAGCTGGTTAATTGTGTTGTTTGGAGCCGAAGTTTCTTTTGCAGTTCAGAATGTAGAGAAATATGAATTTGAACCTGATACGCATAATCTGAGCTCTTTTAGCTGGAAAGTACTGACCTTAATGGTTGCTCATTTATTAATCAAAAACTTTGGCAATGGCGAAAAAGCAATGACTGCAGGGGAGATTAGTAAGAAACTTGAAATCCCAATAAGATCTGTTCGCGATATTCTTTATAACCTGATTGATAGCAATATACTATCAGAGATTAATACCGAACACGATAAAGAAAAGGCATACCAGCCTGCTCAGGATATTAATAATTTAACAGTAAGTTATGTTTTAAATGCTATTGATCATTGTGGGGCAGATAAAATTCTTGCAATAGCATCAACGGAAAAAGATCAGATTATTAAAATGTTGAATGATTTTGATATAGCTATTCAGAACGCAAAAGGAACTATGTTATTAAAAGATATAAATTAAAAATTTTGTAACTAATCAGCGTACAATATTCATAACTTCAATGTGTCAGTAAATTACAAAATTTTAAATTGTAAATATGTATCATTTTAAATTGAAATTTATTGATAAACAATGAATATTCATTGATAATTATTTACATTTACAAATTAAAATTATTCTACCATGAAAAGAATTATTGCTTTAGTATTATTAAGTATTTTTTTGCAACCTTCTATTGCTCAGGATAGTTTCAATATTATTGAAAGTAACAACCAATTCTCGTTTGATATTTATCAAAAGTTAAAAAGCCCGAATGAAAACCTTATTTTTTCTCCGGCAAGTATTACCTCAGCTATTGCCATGACATATGTTGGTGCTAAGAGTAATACTTTCGATGAAATCAGCAATACTTTTTATTTTAATAATGATATTGATGAATTTAGTAAAGATTACATAAACCTTACCGATTTTAGCCAAAAGAAAAAAAGTGATATTAATTTTCATAATGCAAATTCTCTGTGGATTCAAGAAGATCTTAAATTGAATCAGGAGTTTTTAAATATTAATAAACAATATTTTTCTTCATCAGTTCAGTTTGCAGATTTTATTACAGAACCTGAAAAATCAAGGTTAGACATAAATCAATGGGTAGAAAAAAATACAAATAATAAAATCACTGACTTATTACAACCATCATCAATTGATAATACAACCAGGCTGGTTTTGGTAAATGCATTATATTTTAAAGGAGCATGGAAAGATAAATTTAACAAAGAAAAAAATACTGAAGATAATTTTCAGATTGATAAAAAGGATTATGTTAAAACTGTTTACATGAACAGGTATATTAATTCATGGTATTACAGTGATAAGTATTCTCAAATAATTGATATACCTTACTCAAATGAGAGCATCTCTTTAATGATTATTCTTCCAAAATCATATAAAAAATTAAAAAAAGTTGAGAAGAAACTCAACAATGAATATTATAGTAATTATATACAAAACAGGAAAAAAAGGCGTATAAACCTGTCTTTACCGAAATTTAATATTGAATCGGAATTTGATTTAAATAAAACTTTATCTGAACTGGGTATTAAAGATGCCTTTACAGAAGTAGCTGATTTTTCCGGAATTACCAGCGCCGAAAAACTTTATATAAGCAAGGTTGTACATAAAGCTAATATTGCTGTTGATGAAGAAGGAACAGAAGCGGCAGCTGCCACTGCAGTTATGATGCGAAAAACTTCAGTTTTACTTGAGGATATCGATTTTATTGCAAATAAACCTTTTATATATATCTTGCGAAATAATAAAAATAATTGCATTTATTTCATGGGAAAAATTGTAAATCCAAATTAATTATAAACGATACATAATTTATTAACCAAACAAAACTAAACATGAAAAAAATCTTTACAACATTTATTGCAGTGCTTTTTATTTTATTTAATGTATTTTCTGACCCGATAAATGAAAAAGAAGCTAAGCAAATCGCGGAAAATTTCTATAATGCTTTCGCGCCATCTTCCAAAACTGGTTCATCAGTAAATAAGTCAATAACAGAGACTTATCAAAAAACAGAATCATTCTATATTTTTGGCTTTGATAAAGGAGGTTTTGTTATAATATCGGCTGATGATAATGCAGTTCCAATTTTAGGATACTCTTTTACCAGTCCTATTGAGGAAAAATTAGGACCAAATATCAGGTATTTATTTGATTGTTATAATAAAGAAATAGCAGATATTAAAACTTTAAAAATTCAAGATGCTGATATTAAAGCTGACTGGGAAAAATTAAGAAGTGCTAAATTAACCGGAGAAATAAAAGCTGCAGGCCCGTTATTAACAACTACATGGGGTCAAGGAACTTATTATAATGACTATTGTCCATCAAGTTCAGTTACCGGTTGTGTTGCAACAGCTATGTCGCAAATAATGAATTATAACGAATGGCCTGCTTCAGGAAATGGATGGCATAAATATATTCCCAAAGACCACCCTGAATATGGTATACTATATGTAGATTTTGCTTCAGAAGTTTATGATTGGGCAAATATGACAGATGCTTTAAGCGGTTCAAGTTCATCGACAGAAATTGAAGCAGTTGCAACACTAAATTATCATGCAGGCGTTGCTGTTAATATGAATTATTCTCCATCCTCTTCAGGAGCTTCCACAAAAGATGTTCTGTTTGCATTAACATTATATTTTAAATACGATCCCACAACAGTAGAATTAGTTACATATGATGCAGGCCAGGCAACGGAATATTTAAATAAAATAAAAACAGAAATAGACAATAACCGGCCAATATATTATGATGGACATGGCGCTGATGGAGGCCATGCCTGGGTATGTGACGGATATGATGATAGTGATAATGTGCATATTAACTGGGGTTGGGACGGTTCATACGATGGTTATTTTTTACTTTCAGATATGACTCCCGGTAGTTATGATTTTACTGATGGAAATTCAATGATTATAGGAATTAAACCAGGAACTGTTGATCAGGATATGCTTTGGACAAAGCAAGCAAGTGGTTTTGAAGCAGCATCAAGAGGTGTACAATATATTTATGCAATTGATAAAAGAATAGCTTGGGCTACTGCTTATGATGGATCAGGAGATGGTGCAAAAGTAAAAGATTTTACTCGTACTATAGATGGATTTACATGGGAATCTGGTACAATAAATGCTGATGATTTAGATAATTATAGCACCTCAATGATTACTGCTATTGATGAGAACATTGCCTGGGTTGCTTTATACGGCCCTAGTGGTGGAGGGAAAATAGTTAAAACAGAAGATGGAGGAAAAACATGGACGCATCAATCAACTGCAACATTTTCTGCTTCGGATGGTTTCCCTAATGTAGTACATTTCTGGGATGCAAATAATGGTTGGTGCCAGGGTGATCCAAATGATGGTTACTTTGAATTTTATACAACGACAGATGGCGGAACAACCTGGACCAGAGTACCAGAAGGGAATATACCTGCAAGTGAAAGTGGCGAATACGGAACCGTTGGATATTATGCTGTTTATGGAAATATTGTATGGTTTGCAACAAACAAAGGACGAATATATAAATCAACTGATAAAGGTTTAAATTGGAATGCTTATCAAACTCCAATTTCTGGTGCTAGTTTTGAATTATCATTTAGAAATGAAAATATTGGAGTAATTCAAACAAGAAGTGATTCTGATAGTACAGCTTATATAACTAATAATGGTGGAGAAAATTGGACTCAAATAACAACAACAGGGAATTTCTATACCAACAGCTTTACATATATTCCAGGTACCAATACATTAATTTCTACAGGGTCTGATTATGAAACTCCTTTTATGGGAGTATCATATAGCACAGATGATGGCGCAACATTTACTGATTATGCTGAATTCTACCAGAATCATCAGTTTCTTGCGATTGGAGCTGCAGGTGCTGATGCAATATGGGCAGGTGGATTTAACGAAGATGAAAATAATGATGGTATGTGGCATTACGGCGATATATTGATATCAGCGGGATTTACAGCGGATGATACAGCATATTGTGCTAGTGAAGATGTAATTTTTACTGATAATTCTTATGGTTCTCCTGAATCATGGAGTTGGGATTTCGGTGATGGAGCATCTCCGGCTTCTGCTACCGGAGTTGGGCCACATACGATAACATATTCAACTGGAGGAATGAAAAATATAACTTTAACAATTGATAAAGGTACAGATCAACATATTTTAGTTAAAAATGAATTTATTTATATAGCAGGTGCAGTTCCAAATGATGCGGGCACAATTACCGGAGATGCTGTTGTTACTGCTGGCGAAACACATACTTATTTTGTTACAAACCAAGAAAATGTAACATTTAATTGGGATATTCCTTCTCCTTGGACTGGTACCTCTACAATAAATGAGATTGAAATAGAATTTACAGGAGCATCTTGTACAGCTACAATTACAGTAACTCCGTCAAATGTTTGTGGTGATGGTACTCCTGGCACTTTAGAAATAACTGCTGACCCATCAACTGGAATTGATGATTTAAACAATAACGAAATATTTTCTGTGTATCCTAATCCTGCTAAAGAATCTATAAATATTGTAGGAGTAAATAATTCTGATATTTATATTTACAATAGTTCAGGAAAATTAGTTAAAAAAATTGATAAATCAGATATTAATTCACCAATCAATATTAGTGATCTTGGTGCAGGTATTTATCATATAAGTGTTATTGTAAATGACAATATATATACTAAAACTATTAGTATAATGAAATAATTAAATTTTGAGTTGTCCAAAATAAACAAAGGGTATCTATTACAGATGCCCTTTATTTTTTATAAATTTGAAACTTTCATAATCGTATAACGTTATTATTTATAATGAAACAAATACTCTATATAATAATTTTATTCCTGTTATTCTCCGGTTCTGGTTTTGCACAAGATTATACTGAATATTATTTCAAATTCGAAATAAAAGACAAATCAGAATTAAATACAATTACGCAGATTATTTCTATCGATAATGTAAAAGGGCTTGAAGTTTTTGCTTATGCAAATCAGCAAGAACTGGATGAGTTTCAAAAAATGGCTTATAAAATAGAGTTCCTTCAAAAACAAATACCAAAATCGCTTACCATGGCAACAACGGTTGCCGAAATGGTGAATTGGGACAGATACCCGACTTATGAGGTATACCGCCAGATGATGAAAGATCTTGAAATAAATTATCCAGGCATTTGTAAATTAGATTCAATTGGCACTACAGGTAATGGACGTGAATTATATGTACTAAAAATTTCAGACAATATTGAAACAGAAGAAAATGAACCTGAATTTTTCTATACCGGTACAATGCATGGTGATGAAACAACCGGTTATGTATTAATGCTCCGGTTAGCAGATTCTATTTTAACCAGTTATGGTTCAGAAACTGAAATTACAAACCTGGTTGACGAAATTGAAATATTCATTAACCCAAATGCAAATCCTGATGGTACATATTATGGAGGAAATAATACTGTTTCAGGTGCAATTAGATCAAATGGACATGCAGATTTAAACCGTGATTTTCCGGATCCCCGAATTGGTGCTAATACACCTTACCAGCCCGAAACACAGGCTATGATGGATTTTGCTGAAGAGCATAACTTTATAATGGCAGCTAATTTCCATGGTGGTGCCGAAGTAATGAATTACCCCTGGGATACATGGTACAGCTCTCAAAATCCTCATGCTGACACGGATTGGTTTGAACAAGTGTGCACTGATTATGTAACAACTGCCAGAACAGTTTATTCAAATTATATGAAAGATGTAACATCTGATGGTGTTACTCAAGGTGCTGATTGGTATATGATTACAGGTGGTCGCCAGGATTATATGAATTACTGGCATCAGTGTAGGGAAGTTACAATAGAACTTTCAAGCACAAAGCTATTGGCTACAGAAAGTCTTAATAGATACTGGAATTATAACAAGGAATCTCTTTTACAGTATATGAATGAATGTTTGTACGGTATAAGAGGAATAGTGACAGACTCTACAAGTAATCCTTTAGATGCAATGATTTGGATTGTTGACCATGATAGTAATGGAGATAGTTCAATGGTGTTTACTGACCCTGATATTGGTAATTATCACAGATTAATTGAACCGGGAACATACGATATAGTTGCATCTTCGGATGGATATATCAATGATACAGCAAAAAATGTTGTTGTTTCATTGGAAAATATTGTCATTGTTAACTTTGAGCTTATTAATAAAGGTGATTCAATTTTATTAAAAACCGATCCGGTTTCTATAAACGACACATTATTTTATAATCAGATCGTTAATCATAATATTATTATTTCAAATGACAGTTCTGCTGCAAGTACAACATATAATATTGAGGTTGAAAATCCAACTGAAAACAGTTGGTTGGAAATAAATAAAAACTCCGGTATTTTATCAGGAACAGAAAATGATACAGTTGTTGCAACTATAAACTCCGATTTACCTAGTGTTGGTTATTATTCAACAAATATTCTTTTAACTTCTGCTGATTCTGAAATTGATACTATACCTGTTAACATTGTGGTAAAAGATACTGTTGCATCTGAAGTAAACCCAACCAGTATAACTGATACTCTAGATCAGGATAGTAGTAAAGAATATTCTATAGTTATCAAAAATATAGGGAATAGTATTTTAGATTATTCAGCTATACTTGAATTTTCAGCTGAACCCGAAACATGGATTAGTCTGAATAAAGAAAATGGATCAATACTTCCTGAATATAATGATACGATTATTGTAATAATTAATACAAACGATATTGAACCGGGAGATTATGTTTGTACTCTGACCATTGATGAAAATGATGGTGATAATTTTTCCGTTCCTATAGAAATATATGTGAATAAAATTCAATCAATTGACATAAGACCAGAGATTACTGAATTTAAATTATATCCCAATCCTTTTAGTGATCAAATAAACATTGAGTTTTATGCGTATTCAAGTGATTACGTTAAAATAAGCATGTTTAATATATGTGGTAACGTTATTTTTGAAAAAGATATATACTCATTAAATAACAATAAAAACAATATTGTTTTAAACGATCTTTTTAATATTCAAAATATCCCAAAGGGAATATATTTCATACAAATTTCAACATTAAATTATCAGATTACTAAAAGGATTATTAAAAATTAATTATCTTTCTCATAATTAAAATAGGTTAAACTATTATCAAAAGATTTGTAACGTTAATGTTGTAAATAAATACGTTAATAAAAACTTCAATAAAAGATACAACCTTTTTTGCTGAATTAAAGTATTATAATAAGCAATAAAATATTGTGCTTTATTGGTATTTAACTTATAAATTAAATAAATTTACAAGTATCATTAATTAAGCACTAAATCCTACAAAACATCGACGATGGATAGAGAACAAGAACAAAAACTCGTTTTAAAAATAGCCGATCTATTAAGAGAGAATAAAGGACTTTCGAACCAATTGAAAGAATTAACCGAAGCTCATAAAAAGCTCTTAAAACAAAACGAGAAATTAGATAATATAATTTCATTGTTACCACCGGATGTTTTACCAAAAGACGCGAGTAGCCATATAAAAAACCGAACAAAACGGTTCGCAATGGCAACTATTTTATATGCTGATATTCAGGGATTTAAAAATATTGCAGAACAAACAGGAACTTCTGCTATTATTGATGAATTAGACCAAATTATTTTCCATTTTAACTCGATCGTAAAAAAATACAAAATCCAAAAGATCAAAACTATTGGTGATGCATATATGTGCGCTGGTGGTGTTCCGGTTAAAAATATCACAAACCCGGTTGACGTGGTTCTTGCAGCTTTGGAAATGCAGGATTATCTGAATACCTTAAAAGTTGAATATGAAAATCAGAATAAAAAATTCTGGGATTTAAAAATGGGAATTCATACCGGTCCTGTTACTGCAACCTTTTCGGGCAGAAAAAAAATATCTTATGAGTTAAAAGGTGAGACAGTTCATATTGCTACAAGAATGGCTTCTGCAAGTGACGTAAGTAAGATAAATATATCTATTATGACTTATGAGCTTGTAAAACAATATTTTGTTTGCGATTATAATGGAGAAATCCCGGTTAAGTATAAAGGTGAAATGGAAATGTACTTCTTAAAAAGAATTAAGCCGGCATATTCTGAAGATCGTAAAAAAGGAAGAAAAGCTAATCAAATATTATGGAATAAATATTTATTAAGGCAATTTACCGATTTGCAGGAACTAATTTTAGACAGGCTGGAAAAAGATTTACCATCATATCTTTATTATCATAACTTTAAACATACTATTGATGTAATTAACCAGGCAGAACTTATAGGATATGGTGAAGGTGTTGATGATGAATCCATCTTATTATTAAAAACTGCTGCTTTATTTCACGATGCCGGGCATATAATTGATTACGATGAGCATGAATATAACGGGACACAACTTGCCAAAGAATACTTACCTAAATATAGATATACACAAGAACAAATTGATAAAATTTGTGAGTTAATAATGGTAACCAAATTACCTCCTAAACCTAATAATGTACTGGAAAGTATAATGTGTGATTCGGATCTTGATTATTTAGGAAGAAGCGATTTTATTCCAGTATCTAATACTTTATACAAGGAACTCAAGGAACAAAATAAGATTGGCAGTTTAAACGACTGGAATAAAATACAGGTTAAATTCTTATCCAATCATCATTTTTTTACACAAACCGGTAAAAATTTGCGCGAGGTAAATAAGCAAATGCAAATAGAAAGAATTAAAAAACTTATTGAAGATTAAAAATTCCAGAATATTTTACTTAATCTTTTATTCTGAATCGTCTAATACAATTTCGAAGGGGACATTCATAGAATCTCTGTAATCAATACCAATTTCCCTAATTTCATCATCATAAATACTGTATAGCCAGGTAACTTTAACTTCAGAATTAGTATTCTCATTTAATGCATCAATTTTGTTAAAAATATCAAAAAATATTTTTGATGATGATGAACTAATCATTTTCATTTGAAAAATAAACTCGGTTTTTTTATTAGGGTTTTCTATGTATTTATCCAACCAGGTTAATACCGGATCATAAAACAGATATATATTTTCTGGTATGGAATTTCCTTTAATTTCAAATTTGCCTGTTTCAGGATCAAAATGAATTAATGGTGTATCATCAGTTTGTTTTAAATAAAAGGTATTCATAATACATTTATAATTTATTAGATTATATTATAAACAAGTTACAAAAAAAAATAAAGGTGTCAATAAGAAGACACCTTTTTAATAAAAAAGTTTATATAAAATGAATTTTAATTACAAATTAAGATTGATTCACCTTTAAAAAACGATTACTCATGTACAGGAACCAGCTCAAACGGAGCTTTTAAAAATTCCTTGAATTCAACCCCAATTTCCTGAATGTCATCATCTCCATAATTATAATACCAAATAATGTTAACATCAGACTTGCCAGAGTCAACAATTTTGTTAATTTTTTTAAAAATATCAATAAATAATTTTGATGAAGAAGTATTTATAATATTCATCTGAAATACAATTTCTGTAACTGGGTTGGGTGATTCAGCGTATTTATCAATCCAATTAACTACAGGTTCATAAAAGCTTCTTGCATTTTCGGGCATTGAATTTCCGCGAATTTCAAACTTTTCTTGTTTAGTGTCAAAATTAACAGCAGGGCAGGAGTCGTTTGCTAGAATTTTTAGGGTTTCCATTAACAATTTCTTTTTTGGATTTATGTAAATATAAATTTAATAAAATTATATCATCTTGTATCAGTTTGATGATAAAATTTTCATTTCAGTTCTTCTGTTCTCTGCTTTCCCTAATTCCGTTTCGTTTGTACTTACAGGCTGAGTCTCACCATATCCTTTATAAGTTAGTCTTTCCTGTTTAATACCATTTTCAATTAAATAATTATACACTGATTTTGCCCTGTTATTCGATAATTCTATATTATATTCTGTTGTACCAACATTATCGGTATGTCCTGATATTTCAATTTTCAGCCCGGGGTTATTATTCACAAACTCTAATAATTTTGTCAGTTCGGCTACGGATTTATCAATAAGTTCGTATGAATCTGTTGCATAAAAAATATTTTTCAAAATAATTTTTTCACCGGGCGTTATTGGATTTAAAGCCACATCTTTCAAATATGGATTTAAAATCTCATGCACACCTTTTAATTCAAAATTATCAGAATAGAATAAATATCCTTCCTTCGAAACGTTAAGCGCATAGTTATTATCGGTTGGAATACATACTAAAAATTCTCCGGTATTCGGGTCTGATTCAGCTTGCATTATTATTTCGTTCGATTCTAAACTAATTAACTCAAACTTTGCTTCTAACTTTTTTTGGTTTTTTGAATTAAATACTTTTCCCTTAATGTAAGACACAGGATTTGGCCTGGCCTCTTTATATAATTCAAATTCAAAAATATCGCGTCCTTTTTCACTTAACCTGTCAGATGAGAAAAATGCCCTGTTACCTTTAGCATTTACGATTAATCCAATTTCATCGAACGTGGTATTTATAGGATATCCAATATTTACAGGTTTACTCCAGGTTCCGTCATCGTTTCGGCTTACCTTATACAAATCAAATCCCCCCATACCAATTCTTCCATCTGATGCAAAATAGAGTGTCTTATTATCGGGATGTATAAATGGTGATTGTTCCTGCCCGGAGCTATTAACATTCTTCCCCGGGTTAATTGGTTTTGACCATCTTCCATCTTCCATAAGATTACTCATCCATATATCTTTTTGTCCATGACCTCCATCACGATTACTCACGAAATATAATGTTTTTCCATCGGGTGAAATAGAAGGTTGAGCTTCCCAATATCCAGAATTAATTGGCGACCCCAGATTAATAGCTTCCGTCCATTCTCCATTTTCCTTCGTGCTTAAATATATATCACAGCGTCCTTTTCCATCGGATCGATTACAGGCGGTAAAATACATTATTCGTCCATCCACTAAAATGGTTTGAGCACCTTCGTTACCTTTTGTATTTAATGGTTCTCCCGCATTAACAGCTTTACTCCAAAAATCATTTTCTTTTATACTGATATAAAAATCCTCCTGTACATTGCTTAATCCTGGTAAGCTTTGTTGTTTTGCTGGTACGGGCTCTTTGTCTTCCGTATATTCTTTTACAGGGCTTGAATCCGTATTTAAATTTTTGGGTATTAATCGTGTAATAATTAAGGTTTGCTCATCGGCGGTTAAAGTTGGCCAATACTCATCGTACTCGGTATTAATGTTTTCGCCCAAATTTACCGGATTGAATGGAACCGGATTCTTTATAGCTTCAATAGCAAAATTGCAGGATTCCAGTTTACGTTTAGCTTGCGAAACAGATATTGGTTTTAGATTATTATAGCTAAGATATTTCTCGAAATGCGCTTTAGCAGACTCAAATTTATTCTCCATCATTTCCAGTTGAGCTAAAGAAGAATATAAGCCCGGAAAAAAATCAGGATTGATTTTAATTGTATTTTTATATGATTCAATTGCATTGCTTCTTTCGCCCTTTTCGATGTATATCTCTGCTAATACTATGTGGGCCTCAATAAATTTATCATCAGCCTTAATTGATTTTTGCATTAAATCAACTGCAGTGGTATAATCCATCCTGTTAAACGATTGCAAAGCTTCCTCATAAGCTTTTATGGCTTTTTTATTTGATGTGGAATAATTATATTGGGCAATGGAATAAGCCGGTATTAAAAGAAAGGTTATAATACAAAATAATAAACTTCGCATGACAATTAATTTAAATTCGACTATGAAGTTACAAAAAAATCTTGAAGTGAAGATAATAAAAGCACCGATAACATATCGGTAACAGTAGAAAAATTATTGTACTGTAACAGAGCATAGATTTCCTATACCTACCATTTTTACTGGTATTATTTATTTAACTATATTTGTTAAACTATGAGAACCTTAACTCTTTTTGTAGTCATCCTATTTTTTTTCATCCATAGTTTTGGGCAAAATATCCCTAACCCAAACTCAACTACACGTCCTAAAGTTGGTTTGGTGCTAAGTGGCGGAGGTGCAAAAGGCTATGCCTATATTGGTTTATTGAAAGTACTTCACGAAATAAATATGCCTATTGATTACATTGGAGGATCAAGCATAGGATCTATTATGGGCGGATTATATGCCATTGGTTATCATCCTGACAGTATAGAAAAAATAATTAGGAATGAAGATTGGGATAAGATAATATCGAATAAATTAGATAGAAAATATGTAGCATACGAAGAAAAACTCTTTGGTGAGAAATACCTTTTTTCATTGCCAATTGAAAATAACAAAGTTAGCATAGGCAGTTCAATATTAGGTAGTTTAAATGTTGATTTGATGCTTAACCGGTTTTTCTCACCAGTATATCATATTAATGATTTTAACAAACTAAATACACCTTTTTTATGTATTGGAACTGATTTAATTACAGGTGAAGGAATTGTTTTAAATAAAGGAAGCTTACCGAGAGCAATAAGGGCTTCTATGGCAATTCCCGGATATTTTGCACCAACAAATTATCAAGGACATTACTTTATTGACGGAGGTGTTGTAAATAATTATCCAGCCGAACAGGTGAAAGCATTAGGAGCCGATATTATTATTGGCGGTGATGTTCAATCAAAACTGATAACTGATATTGAAGACCTTAATAATATAATTAAAATAATGGATCATGTTATTGGATACCAGAGAATTGAGGCAAATACAAAGGGTCTGGAATTAACCGATTATCATATCCATTTTGAAATGGATTATAGTATGATGGATTTTACAGAGTTTGATTCTATAATTGCCTTGGGAGAACGTGTAGCTATGCAATATTATGATGAACTCAAATCTCTTGCTGATTCTTTAAATGCAATTGAATACTCTCCTCCTAAAAAGTTAATTACTACTCCATTGGATACAATTCTAATTAACAATGTTCAACTTATAGGAGATGAATCACTTAAAGGGGAGTTGGTAAGTGGTTTCTTTAATGAAGACCAAAACACTACTATGGCATTGTCTGACATTGAAGAATCAATGAAATACCTTTCGGGAACCAAAAGCTTTAACGATCTAAATTATAAATTGGAAAAGAATGGAGAAGAAACAAATTTAAAAGTTTATTTTAAAAAAGCCGGACAGGGATCTGTTAGTGCCGGAATGCACTATGACGATAACTATAAAGGAAATTTATTGGCCAACTTCACCCTGAGAAATATATGGAATACCCGTGCAAAATTTTTTACTGATCTTTTTTTGGGTCAGAGTCCACGTATGAAATCAATGCTTATTATTAATAATGGTTTTAAACCCGGACTTGGAGTTGAATTAGACTTTTATAGCTTTGATTTTTCAACTTACAGTAGTGGCGAGAAAACTAATAATTGGCAGTTTGATAATTTTAGCGTTTCCATTTATACACCCATGGTATTGAAAAACCAGACTTTATTTAAATTAGGTATTAAGTATGATTATTTTAAATATGATCAAGATGTGGTAATTGATACTACTAAAGAAACTGCCGGCAAGTTCATTGAATATGGTGAAGCTTTTTTATCACTTGACATTGACAATCGTGACAAACACTATTTTTCAACCCAAGGTATTCGTTTTGAGTTTAAAGCCAAATATGTTTCTCCCTTAAAAAATATGTTTACCAGTGACGGTTCAAATAATTACTATTTTTATTTTAAATTAAATTACAATAAGAAAATATCAAATAAAATTGTATTTAAACCAGGTGCTTTTGCTGGTTATTCAATTCAAGATAAAGAAAGAATACATAAGCAATTGTTTGGCTTGGGAGGGCAAAGCAAAGCTAACTATATAGAAGGATTTGTTCCTTTTACCGGTTTAAGATTTATTGAAGAATTTGGACTATATTCCGGTGTGATACGTACTCATTTTCAATATAATTTCTTACCCAATTTATATGTAACCGCCATGGGCGATATGGGAATTGCAGAAAATGAACTGAAGAATTTAAATACTGATTATTTACTTTATGGATATGGCTTGAAACTTAGTTATGACAGTTTTATTGGCCCTATTGAATTCTCAGTTATGGGCTCTAACAGGGCAAAAAATGCTACTTATTTTCTTTCTATTGGATATCCTTTATAGATTTATTACAAATACGAATCAAGTGTTGAATCCCTCTAGAGCTTAATTGACAATAAACCAAGTCTTTCTAACATGGATTTAATATTAATACAATATAATTTACGGTATATGCATAAACTTATGTGCTTGCAGTGAAACGTTCCATTTTGGATAGGTTTTCACATAATTGACAATTGTAGGAATATTCTGTTCGTACCTGCTCCATTCAGATTGTAAGTACAACTTGCAGTTGCTTTTTACTTTCTTTGCAGCTTCTTCGGCCCAATGATAATCTTCATCTTCATAAATTATAATTTTTAATTCATCTGCTAGCTCATAGAATTCTTCAACCGGTGGACTTTGGCGTTTAGGAGATAAACAAACCCAGTCCCAGGTTCCAGTCAAGGATTTTGCTCCCGCGGTTTCAATAAAAGTTTGTATGTTATGTACTTTTAATTTATCTGTTAAAGGTTTTAGGTTAAATAAACTTGGTTCTCCTCCAGTTACTACAACAGCATTTGCCGCTGTTTTTAGCGCATTAGCTACAATAATATCTATAGAAACTAAAGGATGCAATGCCGGATTCCACGACATTTTCGAATCACACCAACGGCAACCAATGTCACAACCCCCGATACGAATAAAATATGCTGCTTTACCAGTGTGGTAACCTTCGCCCTGTAATGTATAAAATTCTTCTACTAAAGGTAGTTCCAATCCTTTTTGGGCTATGGCTTCATCAAAATTTTTCATTCCTTCTTATTTTGTCGCTGCAAAGGTAAAGGATTATTTTATTTTTTAAGAAATTAGAAATATTATAATTATTATCACCTAAAATCCGCAGATATTTTTCGCAAATATCTGATAGTCACGGCGTGAGTCTTTTTGCTACAACACTTGCTCCAAGTTTACGAAACATTATAAATCAACAATTCACACCGTGACTTGCGGATATAAGGTATCATTATTAATTTTTGCAAAGTCTTAGAATTTAATGGCAACTACAGGGCGATTATAAAATAATTGAATTTAACTTTAGAATTTTGTATATTTATACACTATTGTTATTTATAAAAACTTATTGCCATGAAAAAATATGTATTTATTTTAATGAGTTGTTTTTTGTCATTTTTAAGTTTTGGACAAAATGATACAATTTCAAGTGACGTTATAGCCACTGCGGGTGGTGATACTACAGTAAACGGAGTTTCGGTTAGCTGGACATTAGGTGAAGTAGCCATTGAAACAATAGCCAATGACGACAGTACTCTGATTTTAACCCAAGGGTTTCAACAAGGTTATTTTGAAATAACTTCAATTGGCGAACCATTATCGAACAATTTTTTGTTAAAGGTTTATCCAAACCCTGCGAGTGAATTTGTTTGGGTGGCTTTAGAGTCCGAAGAAATTAAAGATGCTATAGTTGAGTTATATGATATGGAAGGAAAACTTGTTTATAATAGTAAATTAAATGTTGTTGAGGGACCAAATAAAATTGAATTAAATAGACTTAGTTCTTCTCAATATATCCTTAGAATATCAGATGCTACAGGAAACGTGTTGCAAACATTTAAATTAATAAAACGTTAATAAATAAAATCTATATTATTTGCCTAAAAATCCTTTATTGTTATTTTTGCTATTAGTTAAAGTATTAATTTGGTAGCAAGAATTTGAAAGAACTTTAAAAATATCACAAAAACTTTATTAAGGAATTAACTTAATAAAGTTTTTTTATTTTAGCAAAATGATAACATTTGATTTAATAGTAGTTTTAATAGTAATCTTGTTTATTCTTATTTCTTTATACAAGGAACTAATAGGAGCTACCTTTACATTTGTTATTGCTGCTGTAACATTAGGTTTTTTTGGAATCTTAACCCCTCGTGAAATTTTAAGTGGTTTTGCTAATGAGCAAATTGCAGTTATTATTCTCTTGTTATTGTTAGGTGATATTATAAGACAAACAGCTTTGGTTGAAATTTTATTCGATAAAATTTTCAAATCGGCTAAAAGTTATCGTGGGTTTTTAAGTCGAATGACATTGATTATTGCCGGATTCTCTGCCTTTTTAAATAATACGCCTTTAGTGGCAGTTATGATGCCTTATGTTAATAGTTGGTGTAAGCGTAACAATATATCACCATCAAAATTTTTAATGCCCTTATCTTATGCTGCTATACTAGGTGGTTGTGCAACATTAATTGGTACATCTACAAACCTTATCGTTAATGGTTTGGTTGTAGATCAGACTATTATACCCGGATTAGAATCCCTGAATATTTTTGATTTTGCATATGTTGGGGTACCAATGATTTTCATTGGATTCATTTATCTATTATTCTTTGGAGAGAAACTTTTGCCAGAAAAAGATGATGTTTTAAATGAGTTTTCTGAAAATACAAGAGAATATCTTGTTGAAGCAGAAATTCGTAAAGATTCTCAATTAATTGGCAAAACAATTGAAGAGGCTGGACTGAGAAATTTAAAAGGCCTGTTTTTAGTGGAAATAATTAGAAAATCATTTAAAATATCATCTGTAAAGCCAAATATTATTCTACAACAGGATGATTTATTAATATTTGCAGGCGATACTGAAACGATAGCCGATATGGTCAACTCTGATTTGGGGTTGAGATTACCTTCAGTTGGAATGTTGTATAAGAAAAAGCAAACAGAGGTTGTCGAAATAGTTATTTCTCATAATTCATCAATGATTAATAAAACGGTTAAAGAGATAAGATTTAGGGCCAAATTTGATGCTGCGGTTATAGCTGTTCATCGGAATGGGGAAAAAATCTCTGGTAAAATAGGGGAAATTATAATTAAACCCGGTGACGTATTATTATTATTCACAGGAGCTGATTTTGTAAGTAGATCAAATCATACAATGGATTTTTATTTTATTTCAAAAGTAAAAGATTTCCAAAAACTTGAACCATATAAAATATGGACACTTTTAGCTGGGCCTGTTCTGATTATTTTATTAGCTGCCTTAAAAATAGTTTCTTTATTTATGGGTTTAATAGTTCTTATAATGGTTATTCTTGCAATGAAAATAACTAATCCAAAAGAACTTCATAAAGCCGTTGATTATAATTTAGCACTGATAATTGCTTTATCCCTTGCACTTGGAACGGCAATGATAAAATCAGGTGCAGCAGAGCTTATTGCTGATTTAGTTATTACTGTATTTCTGCCTTTAGGTAAAGTCGGGCTTTTATTTGGTATATATTTTATTACTGCTATTTTAGCTGCATATATAACGAATAAGGCGGCGGTTGCCATTATTTTTCCAATCTCATTGACAATGGCGGTGAATCTTAATTTACCTCCTATGCCATTTATTCTTGTTGTTTCTTTTGCCGCGGCTGCTAATTTCATGACTCCGATCGGTTATCAAACTAACCTGATGGTATATGGTCCCGGGGGTTATTCTTTTAAAGATTTCTTTAGGGTTGGATTTCCTTTAACAATTATTTATATGATTGTTACGGTAACAATTTTAAGTTTAATGTATTTTATTTAAGTAATTGATTCTATTTACAAAAGTCAATAAATGAATATGACTACAAATTTAACGATTGCAATAAATGCTGCTTTATCGGCAGGTGATGAAATTTTAAAAGTTTATAATACTGGTGATTTTGAAATTAAGCTGAAATCAGATAATTCCCCTTTAACTCTTGCAGATCAAAAAGCGCATAAAATAATTGTAGAACATTTACTGAAAACCAATATTCCAATATTAAGCGAAGAAGGTAAAAATATTCCATACAAGGAAAGATCAAGCTGGGATCTTTATTGGCTTGTTGACCCATTGGATGGAACAAAGGAATTTATTAAACGGAATGGTGAGTTTACCGTCAATATCGCTTTAATTGAAAAAAATACTCCGGTATTAGGCGTTATTTATGTGCCTGTTACAAAAGACCTGTATTTTAGTGAAAAAGAAACAGGCGCTTATAAAGCAATTAATGTTGATTCTAATTCAAATGTTTCTGATCTAAATTCAATAATTCAGATAAGCTTTAAATTACCATTATTGTTGGAAGATGATAATTTTACGGTTGTTGGAAGCCGTTCTCATATGAATGAAGAAACAGAAGTATTTATATCAAAACTTAAGGATAAACATGGTAATATTGAATTTATATCAAAAGGAAGTTCATTAAAAATTTGCATGGTGGCTGAGGGAATTGCAAATATATATCCACGTTTTGCTCCAACAATGGAATGGGATACTGCTGCAGGACATGCAATAGCTTTGGGAGCCGGGTGCAAAGTAACCCAGGCTGACGAGAAATCACCATTAATCTATAATAAAACAGATTTATTAAATCCCTGGTTTATTGTAAAAAGATAGTATTACCAAATAGCATCCTCAAAATTTGTCGGGTCAAATATCTTTTGATCCAATAATTCGGGAAATTGAATATTAAAATATTCTTCATCCATTATAAGGTGGTTGTTCTTGTAAAAAAAGATCTTTGTTGCAACGAAGTTCCCATCAATATTTACATAATTTGAGAAAATAGTTTCTGTAAAATGATTATCCTGATATTTATTATTTTTTATAAAATACAGATTTTCTTTGTCAATAAAGAATTTATTTAAACTGTCTTTTTCATTCGTAGTACCAATACAATAAACTTCCCTGTTATCAATCTTAGTTTCACATATTTTCGATAAATCATAACCAAGTTCCTTTAATTTAAAAAAAGTAGTTTCAATTGGTTGTTCGTAAATATCAAATCCTAACAAAATTAAATCGTGAATTCTTTTTTGTTTGTTGTACACCATGTTTTCATTAAAAAAGTACAAAGTGTCATATTTAAAAAGAACGCCTTTCCCACTGTTAAAATCATCGAATTTAATAACTAATTGATTTGGATACGAATAAGCTTCGTGCCACACTGTATTTGAAACCACTGAATCATTCTCATATTTATTTACATATTGCGAAAAAGTAAAATTTTTGTACCATGAGTTGTTGTATTTCGATTTCATGAGTTGTATAACATCATACCCGTTTTCTACTTTTTTTTCACAAGAGTAATTAATAAAGAGGACTCCAATTAAAATGTATATTATAAATTTTTTCATTTTTCCTCTTACTGTGTATATTCTATCATAACAGATAATGTTTCAAATCCGACTGAACTCATAATTGTTTCAATAAAATCAGTATGCTCTGCATTAGGACTTAATAATGCATTTTCAATCATAAAAACTTTATAGTCATTATCATTGGCACCAACATGTGTTGCAAGAACACAGCCTGTTGCACTTAATCCGCATAAAAAAACAGTATTAATTTCTTTTTCCTTTAAAAGTTTATCAAGGCCTGTTTTAGTAAAAGCATTTCCGTAATGCTTTATAATCATTGGGTAATCATCCTTTACTTTAACTTCTGGTGCAAATTTAAATCCTTCCGAATCTAATTCAGGACCCCATTCTTTATCCTGATGATAAATTCGAATTATAGGTAGTTCATATTTTTCGAATAATCCAATAGCAGCATTAATATATTCAAATGCCATATCTTTATCCGACTGATCCATCCAGGGAACATATGCGTTTTGTACATCAATTACAAGTAGGGCAGGTTTGAGTTCTTTTTTCTCTTCTTCCTGCGCATCAATAATATTTATTAACAGGAAGATTGATAGTGTAAGTAAAATTGTTTTTTTCATATTTATTTGGTTTAATTTTTTAATCACCTTAAATTTAAGGAAGTATAGTTTAATATCAAATATTTATTTCTAATCCAGGCAATTAAATGATACTTGAAAAATATAAAAAACAGATAAAATGGTTATTATCAGGTGATCCATCCATTCGATACCAAACTTTAAGAGATTTATGTGATGAAGAAGAAACAATAGTAGAAAAGGAGAGAAGTAAAATCTTAAAAAATGGTTGGGGAAGACAATTTATGGATTTACAGGAAAGCAATGGAACATGGGCAAATGCACTTTATTCTCCGAAATGGACATCTACCTTTTATACTTTAATGCTTTTAAAACGATTTGGTGCAAATAATGATAAAAGAATTGAAAAGGCATGTAGAATAATTCTGGATAAAGGATTTTATAAAGATGGAGGAATTAATTTTTGGAAAACGTGGAAAAATGGCGAAACATGCGTAACAGGGATGTTTTTATCTATGCTAAGTTATTTTCAAATTGATGATGATCGTATAAATAGAATGGCAGAATTTTTAATTCTGGATCAAATGCCAGATAAAGGATGGAATTGCCAAAAACCTAAAGGCGCTAAACATAGTTCTTTTCATACAACAATTTCCGTATTAGAAGGATTATGGGAATATGAAAAACAGTTTCCTAAAAGTGATTTACAAAATGATATTCGAGAAAAGCAATTGGAAGGAATTGAATTTCTTTTACAACATCGTTTGTGCCAATCAAGTACTACTGGCAAAACCGTTGATCCTAAAATGACAAAACTATCATTTCCACCACGATGGCACTTCGATATTATACGTTGTTTGGATTATTTTCAGGAAAAGAATATTGCTAAAGATAAGCGCATGAATGATGCTATGAGTTTATTAATAAAAAAACAAACTTCAGAAGGATTCTGGAAATTAGAGAATAAATTTCCTGCCAAAATCTTCTTTGAAATGGAAAAAGTTGGCAAGGAGAGTAGTTGGAATACTTTAAGAGCGCTAAGAATATTAAAATGGTGGAAATAATAATAATGACCTTAACTACTAGCATAATATTCTTACCTAATCTCAGAATTTAATTATTTTCATTCATTCATTATTATTGTTTGTTTATTAATTGATTCCTGATGAATTGTTTTAAATATATCTGAAATAAAATTTTTGTTTAAACTTTTTTGTAGTCCTTTTTTAATACTTTTTTCAAGTACTAAATCCCAACGTCCTGGTTGCAATATGGTCACATTATTTTCTTTTTTATATAAACCAATTGCTTTTACCAAATTCATTCTTTTTTCGAGTATTTCAATTAATTCATTGTCGCAATCATCAATTTTATACCTTAAGTCTTCGATTGCTTCTAAGGATATACCTTTTGGCTTTTCTTCGCGAATTACTAAGCTCTGTAATATCTCATTTAATGTTCCAGGAGTAATTTGTTGTTTTGCATCGCTCCATGCTTTATCGGGATTTGGATGTGATTCTATCATTAAGCCATCAAAATTTAAGTCAATTGCTTTTTGCGACAAACTTTGAATTAATTCACGATTACCTGCAATATGACTAGGGTCACATATTAATGTTATTTCCGGAATTCTTGTTTTTAATTCAATAGGAATTTGCCATTGGGGTGTATTTCGAAAGATACTTTTCTCAAAACCGGTAAATCCTCTATGAATTGCCCCAATGTTAGTTAAGCCTGCGTTTTGAAACCTTTCAATAGCTCCAATCCATAAATCAATATCCGGATTTACTGGATTTTTTACTAAAACTGGAATATCAAGTCCTTTCAGAACATCAGCTATTTCCTGAATAGCGAATGGATTAGCCGTTGTTCGGGCACCTATCCATAATATATCGATTCCGGCTTTAAGTGCCTCGTAAACGTGCTTAAAATTGGCTACCTCAGTCGCGATTAGCATTCCTGTTTCCTTTTTTACAGATTTTAACCAATCTAAACCAATACTTCCAACACCTTCGAAGGAATTAGGTCGTGTGCGTGGTTTCCATATTCCTGCCCGGAGAATATTTATACCCAGCTTTTTTATTCTTTTAGCAGATTCCATTAATTGTTCTTCAGTTTCAGCACTACATGGTCCTGCTATTATAAAAGGTTTTGATTTTATTTCAATTCCCCAATCTGTAATTTTTTTGATTTGTAATTTAGTTTCCATTTTATAATATTTTTTTTATTCTGTTTGCTTTAACTATCATTTCACTAATTTGGTCAGTTTTGTGGGTATTAATAGCTTCTTTGAAACTGTTAAGTTTATCAATGTATGTATCTAATACCGTTAGCACGTTTTCAGAATTCTGTTCGAATATTGGAGCCCACATTTCGGCAGAACTTTTTGCCAAACGTACTGTAGAGTCAAAACCACCGCTTGCAAGGTCGAAAATGTTTTTTTCATTTTTTTCCTGGTCCAAAACCGTTAGAGCTAATGCAAAAGCACTGATATGTGATATATGTGAAACATAGGCCAAATGAACATCGTGATTGTAGGAATTCATGTACAGTGGACGCATGTTAAGATAATCATACATTTTTCTTACCTGGGTTACTGCTTCGGGTTTGCTATTTTCAACATCGCAATAGATAACTGCTTTACCATCATATAATCCTGATTTAGCTGCCCATGGACCAGAGTTTTCAGTTCCTGCCATTGGATGTGCTGCAACATAGTTCGATCTATTGCTGTGATATTTTATTCTTTCGGCTATATTTCCCTTTATTGAACATGTGTCCGTAACAATTTGATTTTTAATCATATCTAAAATTTTGGATATCAATCGCACTGTTTCATTAGGCGGCGTTGCGAGAATGACCAAATCCGAATTATCTATTGCATTATCCATGGTATCGATTTCATCTACTAATCCAATATTTAATGCTGTATGCGCGTGTAGTTTATTTGAATCAACGCCAATAATATGTGCAGCAAATCCACGTTTACGAAGGTCAATAGCCATTGAACCACCTATTAAACCTAATCCAATAACACTTATTTTCATAGTACTTTTTGTTTTGATGTTATTACTCGAGTTAAAGCATTTTCTAAAATGTTTTGGTTAGCACATAAAGAAAATCGAATGTAGTTTTTTCCATTACTTCCAAATACTAAGCCGGGAGCTGCAAAGATTCCAAGTTCATATAGCAAGTAATCGGAAAACTCATAAGAATTTTCAAAAGTTACCGGAATTTTGGCCCATACAAATAGACCCGAACTTTCTTTATTGATTCTACAATCTTGTTTTTTTAGTATCTCCCAAACGAGATTTCTACGTTGAATGTACTCTAAATTTAAGACGTCATACCAATCAGTTTCAAGACTTAAAGCTTTAACTGCTGCCAACTGAACAGGCTTGTACATTCCCGAATCAAAATTGCTTTTTACTTTAAGAACATGATTAATATTTTCGCTTTTTCCACCAATCATCCCAACACGCCAACCAGCCATGTTATGTGATTTACTTAAAGAGTTAAGTTCAAGTAGATTTTCATATTCATCCAAATAGGATAAAATACTTAAGGGTTTATTATTTAAAATCAAACTATAAGGATTATCATTAACCAATAGTACATTCTTGGACTTAGCCAATAAAACTAATTTCTCCAATGTGCCATAATCAGCTACTTTACCAGTTGGCATATGCGGAAAGTTTATCCAAATAATTTTGTATTTATCATTCATTAGTAATTCAATCTTATTGATATCAGGCAACCAATTGTTTTGTTCTGTTAAATTGTAATATTGAATATCAAGGTTCAATAATTTTGAAACCGCTGAATAAGCTGGATAACCCGGATTGGGAATTAAAACTCTATCGCCAGGATTACAAAATGCCATTGAAATATGCATGATTCCTTCCTTAGAACCGATAAGTGGTAATATCTCATTCTCAGGATTTAACTTTACACGATAAATTCTTTCATACCAATTGCTAAATGCATTTCTCAATTCATCAATTCCGCGATAAGATTGATATGAATTATTACCTTTTTCTTGCGAAGTTTTATTTAACTCTTTGATGACATCGGGATGGGGTGGAAGGTCAGGACTTCCAATACCCAGATTAATAATTTGCTGTCCCTTGTTTTGTAAATCCTTTACTTCAGCAAGCTTTTTTGAGAAGTAATATTCATTTACGATGTTGATTCTTTTTGCAGGTTTCATATTAATTTGAATGTATTATATTAAATGATTGAATTCCTGATTTATATTCTCCTAATATTATTATTTCATCTGCTAAAGGATTTAATGATTGAATCATTTGAAGATAGATTTCTGTTGAATCGAATTGTACGTCGATATAAAATAAATAATGCCAGGGCTCGCCAATTACCGGAACAGATTCGATTTTTGTTAAATTAATATCATAAAAGGATATGATATTTAGAATTATAGCTAAGCTTCCCTTTTTATGTGGCAATGTAATAGCAAGTGACGCCTTATTATTATCACCAGACTCAACATTTGTATTTAGTTCTAATATCAAAAAACGCGTGTAGTTTTTCTTGTTTGTCTCAATACTTTCCGAAATAATCTCAAGACCATAATATTCAGCAGCTAGTTTGCTACCTATAGCTCCAATATTCTCTAGCTGTTCATCAGCAATTTGCTTTATACTCAAGGCAGTATCTTCCGATTCTACTAGTTTTATCTTTGGATATTTTCTTAAAAAATCTCGACACTGATTTAAGGCCATATAATGGGATTGAACCTGATTTATATTCTCAAGTTTGCTATTTGGCAGTGCAACTAGATTCTGTTTTATTTGAAGATAAACTTCTCCGGTAATCTTTAAACTTGATTGTTTAATTAAATTCAGATTAGTATGAATAGTTCCTGATATGGTATTTTCAATAGCAACAATTCCAAAATCTGCTTTTTGATTTTGAACTGAGTTTATAACATCATCAAATGTGATATTGGGAATAACTTCAATTTCAGATTTGAAATAATTTTTTGCAGCTTCTTCGTGAAATGCACCTTTAATACCTTGAATACTTACTTTCATATTAAAAATAAAAAAAACGTCCCGGGTTTTCCCGGGACGCTTGGTTAATAATCTGTTTTATTTATCTAATTAACACATACAACTCCCGGGATACTTCTAAAATAAAAGTACCAGAAATAGAAAAAATAAAAGTTGGATACTACGTTAATTAATTTCATTGTTTCATTTGTTAAATAAAAAAAAGTCCTGCTTTTGCAGGACCTTTTCAATTATATATATATATTTCAACTATATAGTGGTACTGCTTTTATCTCCGATAAAATAAAAATAGAAACCAAAATATCTAGCTATTTGTTTGTTCATAATTGTCTATAATAAATAACAATATTACAGACAAAATTTTAATTATCAAAATTTTTTATATTATTATACCAATTC
>JAIORB010000074.1 GCA_021108325.1 Bacteroidales bacterium
TAATTTAGAAATGTATAATAGGGACACTGGAGATAGTGAATTCGAAAAGTATTAATATATATTGGCAACAGAAGAAGCGAATTTGTAAATTTTGCATCTTCTGTTGTTTTTATGAATAGTAAAATAATATATAATTATCGGATTGATTTCCTGTAATTTAAAAGAAGGTGCTAAGCGGCTATGTTTTATAGACTTTTCAGCAATTTTTATAAAGATATTCTATTTATAAACAAATCCTTGCCTGCGGCAGGCAGGCGCTAAGCACCTAATATTCAATGATAATAATAATTTATAAAATATGGATTAGGTATATTATCCGATAGTCATTAAATAATATTTTAAAATTCATGATACCTGAAAAATAAAAATACCAATCATTGTGATTTTACCAAAATATAATGTTGAAACAATCAAATTATATCTTGAAAAAGGAACTCATGATTATCTCGTAAAATCATTCAATATACAGGATGTCAAAAATAAAACACAGGTAGCAATAAACTATAATTAAAATTAAATTGAATTATGGAAGAAAAAGAAAACTTAACGCTAAACTCTTACTTATCATTTAAGCTTGGGGAAGAAACTTTTGCTTCTAATGTTAGCAAAGTTCTAAACATTTTGGAAATGATGAAAATCACAAAGGTTCCAAAATCACCGTCTTATATGAAAGGAGTAATAAACCTTAGAGGAGCTGTTTTACCACTTGTCGATACAAGGTTGAAATTTGGAATGACACAAACTGAAATAACTACAAATACTTGTATTCTTGTATTAGATGTAAAAGTTAATGGTGAATCTATAAATATCAGTGCCATGGTTGATTCTGTTCAGGAAGTTATCGAGCTGGAAGAATCTGACATACAGCCTCCTCCAAATATCGGGAGTAAATATAAATCTGAATTCATTTACGGGATGGCTAAATCTAACGAAGAGTTTATTATGTTGCTCAATATGGATAAGGTATTTTCTGTGGATGAGTTACAAGTGTTAAAGGAAAAAACTCCACATGCAGCAGAAGCAAAATAAATTTAAAATTAATAATCTAAAAACACAATATTATGAAATGGAAAAATTTAAAATTAGGCCGTAAATTCTTTATTTCTTTTGGTACAGTTATTATCTTGCTTGTACTTGTTGCCATTATGGCTTTAAATGGAATAAATGGACTAATCAGTAATACAGACAATATTATTGAAAGGAATGATTTTCAGACCGATCTGGAACATAAATATATTCAACATTTACAATGGGCTTCAGAAGTAACCCGATTATTAACGGATAAGAGTGTTATAGAATTATCAGTTGAAACGGATTATACAAAGTGTGCATTCGGAAAATGGTATTATAGTGATGCAAGAAAACATGCCGAAGAAATGTCTCCTGAACTGAAGCCTTTGTTTGCTGCAATTGAAAAACCTCATATGCATCTTCATGAATCAGCCATAAAAATCGGAGACGTATTTTATCAGGCTGATCAGGATGTTAGTTCCCGGTTGAGAGATATAAAATCGGCACATTTACTCTGGATGCATAGAATTAAAGATGCACTAATTAAAAAAAAATCACGTCTGGAGAATGTTCAAACAGATCCTGTTCAATGTCAATTTGGGAAATGGATAAATAGTGATTATGTTATACAATTAAGAAAAGAAAACCCTGAATTTGATAATTTATTAATAAAAATGGAAGGTCCTCACAGAAATCTTCATGAAAGTGCTATTCAGATTGAACAATTCTTAATAAGAGGAAATTTTTCAAAAGCTTATGATTACTATATTAATAATACAGAAAATTACGCGAATCAAACTTTTAGTATTGTCGATGAGATGATTGTCTGGAACGATAATAACCTGAGTGGTATGCTGGAAGCAAATAATATTTATAATACAGAAACATTGGCACATCTCGAAGAAGTAGGTACCATGTTCGATAATATAATTGATATATCCATAGGAATTGGTTCTGATATAAATAAAACTATGATTCAAAAAGCTCTTACTACCAGAATAGGGGTTATCCTTTTTAGTTTACTTGCAACTATTATAGCTATTATATTGGCCTTAATAATTACAAAAGGCATTGTTAATCCTATTAGAAAAAGCGTTCAATTGGCGAATGAAATAGCAAAAGGAGATTTGACTTCAAACATCGACATTAATCAGAAAGATGAGATAGGTCAATTAGCGAATGCATTGCAAATGATGATAGGAAAATTAAAAAATATTGTGGCAAACGTAAAAGATGGTGCGGAAAATATTGTAACAGCAAGCCAACAGATGAGCTCAACGTCACAACAAATGTCACAAGGGGCTTCGAAGCAAGCTTCTTCGGCCGAAGAAGTATCATCATCCATGGAAGAAATGGCGTCAAATATTCAGCAAAATACAGATAATGCCCAACAAACAGAAAAAATTGCCCTAAAATCTAGGGAAGGAGTAAGCCAGGGAAGTCAATCGACTGATATATCTGTAAAAGCCATGAAAGATATTGCAGAAAAAATTACAATTGTTAATGATATTGCTTTCCAAACTAATATTCTTGCATTAAATGCTGCTGTAGAAGCTGCAAGAGCAGGCGAACATGGTAAAGGTTTTGCCGTAGTGGCAGCAGAAGTGAGGAAGCTTGCTGAAAGAAGTAAAATTGCTGCAGATGAAATTGATGCATTATCGAAGAACGGGGTACAGGTATCTGAAGATGCAGGTAAGATATTAACAGAAATTGTACCGGAAATTGAAAGTACTTCTAAACTTGTTCAGGAAATTGCTGCCGCTTCGATGGAGCAAAATTCCGGTGCCGACCAAATAAATTCTGCAATTCAGCAACTGAACCAGGTAACTCAGCAAAATGCTGCTGCATCTGAAGAAATGGCAACCAGTTCTGAGGAACTTGCCAGTCAGGCTGAAGAACTCCGGGAAACTATTTCATATTTTAGAATTGATAATACTGATTTAACAAAGTCAAAAAAGAAACTTGTTAAGCATGATTTAGTTACGACAAAACGCCCTGCAGAAAATATGATTGTTAAGAAAGAGGAACCCGTACAAAAGAAAGGTGTTAATTTAGAAATGTATAATAGGGACACTGGAGATAGTGAATTCGAAAAGTATTAACATTTATTGGCAACAGAAGAAGCGAATTTATATATTTTGCATCTTCTGTTGTTTTTATGAATAGTAAAATAATATATGATTATCGGATTGATTTCCTATAATTTAAAAGAAGGTGCTAAGCGCCTAATATTCAATGATAATAATAATTTATAAAATATGGATTAGGTATATTATCCGATAGTCATTAAATAATATTTTAAAATTCATGATAGATGAAAAACAAGAAGCTCATATTATCAAAAAACGGAATAAGCATACTAATTATTAGCATTGTACTTATTGCTTTGGCAATAATTTTTGCTGTATGGAACAATAACAAGTTTAAAGATGAAATTATTTCTAGTACACAAAAAAACCTGTCGATAAAAGCTGAAATTATTGCTGCCGGTATTGAAAATTTAATGTTGGAATATACAAAAACATTGCAAGCACTTGCAAACGATCCGTTTGTTATTAATGCACTTTTACATAACCACGGCCATGAATTTTATCCTGAATATTGTCCTCTGGAAAATATTTTTTCTGCTCATTCTGAAGAGTTGGCTGCCTTAATGTTAATTTCCGGTAACGGAACATTAATTCACAGGTATCCTCTTATAACAGACAGCCTGTCTTTTTCATTTTTTAGAGAAGATGTTAATTCTGTTTTACAAAATCACAGGGCGCATATAAGCGGAATTTATTTTAATATTGACGGCAAATCTGCAGTTGGGGTTTCGTATCCGGTATTTTATCAGGAGCGGTTTATCGGCATTATTCGTTTTACTGTTTTAGTGGAAACTTTTATCGAGCACTTTATTTCACCGACATTAGACGAAAATACTTTTGCTATTGGTATGGATAATCAAGGAATCCTTTTTCACAAACCTTATCAGGAATTCACAAAAAAAACTATTTATGATTTTTTTAATGAAGACAAGGAGAAATACCCGGAGTATGATTTTTCTAAAAGACAGGAAATGCTGATAAAAAGTGTACGAGGCGAGGCCGGGACGGCTGTTTACTCCTTAACCAACAATACAGGTCAATTTACAAAAATGATAATGGCTTACTGGCCTATAAATATCATTGATGGAATATATTCTATTTCACTTTATACTGATTATAACACGATACTACGTTCGGTAAGACAATACACTGTAAAATCATATACTTTTATTTTATTAATAGTATTATTATTTGTATTTGTTGTATTCAGATTATTTAATGAACAAATAAAATTACAAATAGAAGCTAAATTCTTTAAAAATATTGCCGAAAAAGCAGAAGAAATAAATAAACAAAAAAATGAATTTGAAGCATTATACGAAGAATATAAAACTATAAACAAAGAACTTATTTTTGCCAAAGAAAAAAGCGAAAAAAATGAATTAAGATATAAAACTTTAGTTGAAAATCTGGGTGAGGGATTGATAATAGTAGATATAGACGAAACAATTATTTTTACAAACCCTGTAGCAGAAAAAATATTTGAAACAAAAAATGTTGTGGGTAGGAACCTGAGAGAATTCGTATCCGGCGATCATTTTAAATTAATCCAAAACCATACTGAGAAACGGATAAAAGGAAAAAAATCAAGCTATGAGATTGATATAATATTACATGACAATATTAAAAAATCAATTCTTTTAACAGGAACTCCTCTTTTTGAAGGAGAAAAAGTAGTTCAAACACTCGGCCTTTTTAGAGATATTACTAAAATAAAAAAAGCTGAAAATGCCATAAGACAAAAAAATGAAGAATTACAAGCTGCAGAAGAAGAATTAATGGCTACTAATGACGAGTTAAGATATGTCAATTCAGAACAGGAACAAAACAATTTAATACTAAAAATTGCCAAAGAAAAAGCTGAAGAAAGCAGTAAATTAAAATCCGCATTTCTTGCTAATTTATCTCATGAGATACGTACTCCTATGAATGGCATAAATGGATTTTCCAAATTATTATGTGCCCCGAATCTTAATGAAGAAAACAAAAAACTATACACTAAATTAATTCAACAAAGTAGTGAACAACTCTTATCAATAATAAACGATATACTTGACATCTCTAAGATTGAAACAGGGCAAATAGAAATTAGAAAAAACGCAATATCTATAAACGAACTATTATCTAGCCTTTATAAATCTTTTTTGGTTGATGCAAGAATTAAAAATGTTGATTTGTCATATACAAAAACTTTATCAGATGATCAATGTATAATCTTATTAGATGAAAATAAAATTATGCGAATATTATCTAACCTTATTAATAACGCATTAAAATTTACTAAAGAAGGATATGTTGAGTTTGGTTATCTGCTAAAAAATAATTTCCTTGAATTTTTCGTGAAAGATACAGGAATAGGAATCTCTCCTGAAGATCAGGATAAAATATTTGAACGATTCAGGCAACTGGAATTTTCACTTTCAAGGAATTATGGAGGTACAGGCTTGGGCTTATCTATTTCAAAAGAATTAGTTAATTTACTGGGAGGAGAAATTTGGGTTAACTCTGAATTAAATAAACTACCTGACGAGAAGGCAGTAGGATCTGTATTTTACTTTACTATCCCTTACGAACAGGTTAAGGATGTTTATGTTAAAAAGGAACAGGATGGTATAGCAGAATTTCCTGATTGGAGTAAATTTACCATATTAATTGCAGAAGACGAAAAATCAAATCTTCTTTATCTTCAAGAAGTATTAAACGTAACAGATGTTAAACTTTTTCATGCAAGAAACGGTGAGGAAGCAGTTCAAATTTGTAAAGACAATGATAATATTGACTTGGTTCTTATGGATGTAAAAATGCCGATAATGAATGGTTTTGAAGCAACAAAGGCAATAAAACGAATCAAACCGAAACTACCGATCATTGCACAAACAGCTTATGCAATGGCTGGCGACAGAAATAAAGCTTTACAACTTGGTTGTGATGATTATATTAGTAAACCCACAAATGATTTTGAATTAATAAAAATTATTGGAAAAAACATTAATAAAGTCTGCAAATAGGGCAGGCAAAATCTTTTGAAATTGAAGTTTAGCACTTTGCCATTAACTTGCTAATTTAAGGTTCATATACAATATTTAAATGTTTATCAAGATATACTGGTTGTTAATCTAAAAAAAATCTTTTTCACAAAAGAATCCCGTACATTAAAAAAAACAGTATTAAAAATTAAGATTATGAACGAAAAAATCTGTCCAAAATTTGAGAGATGTATAATTTTTCAGGAAGGAGTGTTGTATAGTGAACAAACCGGTCAAACTTATAAGAATTTATATTGTCAACAACCGGAAAAGTATCCTCTATGTAAAAGGTACATTGTATCTGAAAAAACAGGATTAAGCATTCCTGAAAACATAATGCCTAATTCCAAATTAAGCATTGATGAAATAATAGAAAAAATGAAAAGCTAAAGTAACAGAACTGTTATTTGTAACAAACGAAAAAACAAATATAAAACTAAAATTAATAAAGTAAGTAAACTAACAAATGAACTAAAACAGGAGCATCAAAACATTACTAATATTCTTCTTGAATTACAAAAAATAGGTGTTTCATCAACTAAAGGTGTAGAGTTGTTAATAAAATCTAAAACCGTATTATTAGCCCATTTAACAAAGGAAGACAAGCAATTATATCCTCCTTTACATGACAGAGCGCAGTCTGATTCATCTTTAAAAATAACACTTGATACTTTTGGGGCAGAAATGGAAGAAATAACGGAATTTGTGCTTAATTTTTATCAAAAATACTCTACTACTAATAATATAAATAAGACTGAATTTTCACATGATGTTACAACACTTATTGTAGCTTTAAAAAATAGAATAATGAAAGAAGAAGTCGCGATTTATAAAGCATATGAGAAACTTAAATTAGACTGATATTTAATTACTTATTTTTTACTACAATTTTAAAGTAGGTTTTTATATAAATGTAAAATTGAAAGCGACTAATGAAGATGTTAATCTACAACAACGTATATCTTCAAGGAGCAAAACGAATAATATCCAAATTCCAAACCCGCCTGCCGGACGGGCCAGGTAAATCACAAAACGCAATATTAAAAGTCCAATATTTAAGTTTGAATCATTAATGTATTGTTAGTAATGTTTAAGGTTTTGATATTTTGAACATTGGATATTAATTTGATATTTATTAATTGCTTTTTGGTGTTTACTAAACGAATTTTATTCGTAATCCAAACCTATGCATTTTCAATCCATAGTAGTTTAGTAATATGGTTAAACTTGTTTAAGGGTATTATAAAAACAATTATTTAGGATCGACACTTTAAATTTTCTGTAAATTAATTTGTAAATTTAACGAAGATAAAAAGGAAGATTTATAAATTATGAAACCCTCATCCTTAAGAGAATTAAATAATGAGGTGCAAAAACAAATTAACAGTCAGGTGTTTATAAAATTATATTCTAATGAAGAAAAAAATCAGGGTTTTAATTGTAGATGATTCAGCGGTTGTGAGGCAAAGCCTGGCTGAGATTATAAACTCTGATCCTTTTTTGGAAGTTATAGATACAGCTTCTGATCCATATATGGCAGCTACGAAAATAAGAAAAGAAGTTCCTGATGTAATCACTCTCGATATTGAAATGCCACGTATGGACGGATTAACATTTCTAAAAAAAATAATGACTCAACATCCAATTCCGGTCGTAATAATTTCCAGTTTAACTGCAAAGGGAACCAAAACCGGTATAAGAGCTCTTGAATATGGCGCTGTTGATATTATTACAAAACCACAAATGTATTCGAAAGATTTTATTCACGAATCAAAAATAAGGATTTGTGAAGCGATTAAGGGAGCGGCGCATGCCAGAGTTAAAAGGAAAATAAAAGTAACTCCTTCAATTCAGGTTGAACCTAAATATACTGCGGATGCTGTTTTACCTCCTGCCCGACAACATAGTATGATAAAGACAACTGACATAGTTGTTTCTGTCGGCGCTTCAACCGGAGGAACAGAAGCACTTACAAATTTCTTAAAAGCTTTACCACTCGATTCTCCGGGAATTGTTATTGTTCAACATATGCCTGAAATGTTCACAAAATCTTTTGCAGAAAGACTTAATGAATTATGTAGAATTACTGTTAAAGAGGCAGCTAATGGAGATTCTGTAATCAGAGGAAGAGTATTAATTGCTCCCGGAAATTATCATACCTTGCTAAAACGAAGCGGAGCAAAATATTATGTTGAAGTTAAAGAAGGCCCATTTGTTAATCGTCACAGGCCTTCTGTTGATGTCCTTTTTCGATCTACAGCTAAATATGCAGGTGCAAATGCAATCGGTATTATTATGACAGGCATGGGGGACGACGGAGCCAGAGGTTTGTTAGAAATGAAAGAAGCAGGAGCAAAAACAATTGCCCAGGACGAAAAATCTTGCGTTGTTTTTGGAATGCCAAAAGAAGCTATAAAAATTAATGCAGTAGATAAAATCTTACCTCTTGAAAAAATCTCAACTTACCTTGTTGAAATCACTAACTAAAAATCTCGCCTTTTTTTATTATACCTTAAATCCGCAGATGTTTTTTAACCGCAAAGTTCACAATGTCCCGATAATTATTGGGATACGCACAGTTCGCAAAGAATTTAAAGTGATGTTTTTTCTTTGAGACCTTTGCGATTTCTTAGCGTTCATTGCGGTTTCATATTTTTTATATTATTTACTTGCGGATTTAAGGTATTATACAAAATCTAACTTTTATAGTAAAGATTATTAATTATCCCTTATTTTTGAAAGATTTGTTGAAAATATTATTTATTTTTAGTTGCAAGAAAAAATGTAAAACGATCATGAAAGAAAGAAATTCTCAAGCTATTGTTATTAAATATACTATTAGTGGATTCGTGATTGGCTTATTAACCGTATTATTTATTTTAGTAATAGATTTTTTTGTTAAAAAAATTAGCTTTTCGGAGATTGTTGATTTACACAGAAATAACCCGGTTTATGTAATTTTAGATTTATCTCCTTTTATTCTTGCATTGTATGCTTATATATTTAGTAAAAAATATGCTACCACATCTGCATCCATGCATTCAGCTCTAAAGCATGAGTTTGATAAAAATCAAAAAATATTTCGTTTTGTCGAAAAAACAAGATTAGGTAAAATTGATGCTGAATATAGAGTACAGGGTTCTGATGATGTATTAGGGCAATCAATTTTGGATTTAAGAGATAACCTGAAAAAAAATAAAGAAGAAGAAGAAAAGAGAAAAGATGAAGATCAGCAAAGAAATTGGGTTGCTGAAGGTTTAGCTAAATTTGGAGACATCCTTAGAAAAGATACTGATAATCTGGAAGAATTAACCTATAATTTAGTTAGTAATCTGGTAAAATATATAAATGTTAATCAAGGTGCTTTATTTATTATTGAAGATGAAGACGAAGCTGATAAGCATTTAAAAATGACCACTTGTTACGCATACGAACGCAGGAAATATGCTGATAAAAGAGTTGAATTGGGCGAAGGAATAATAGGAGCTGCAATACTGGAACAAGAAACCATCTTTATTACTGATGTTCCTAAAACTTATGTTCATATTACTTCGGGACTTGGCGAAGCTACTCCAAGCTGTCTTCTTGTTGTTCCTTTAAAATTTAATGATAAAGTATATGGTGTAATCGAAATAGGGGCATTTCATAATATCGATAAGTATATTATTGAGTTTGTCGAGGAAGTTGCTGAGAGTATTGCATCTACAATATCAAATGTAAAAATAAATACGCGTACAGCTAAATTATTAAAGGAGTCTCGCTTACAAGCCGAAACATTGGCTTCTCAAGAGGAGCAAATGCGCCAGAATATGGAGGAATTACAGGCTACGCAGGAGGAAGCAGCCCGTCAAAGCGAAAAATTTATAATCTTCGCAAATTCTGTAAATCACACACTTATTAGAGCAGAATATGATTCAGATGGTATTCTTTTGTATGCAAATACCAGATTTCTGAATAAACTGGGTTATGATAAAAATTCAGAAGTAGAAGGTAAGAATATTCAAGTTTTTATTAATGAAAAAGATAAAGTTTGGTTTAATAAATTATGGGATTCACTTACAAAAGGAGGCAAACATTTTGAAGGTGACATGAAACATGTTACAAAACAAGGAAGAGATTTATGGACTATGGCTACTTATACTTGTATGCGACGAGATGATGGTAGTGTTGAGAAAATTTTATTTTTAGCGATAGATACAACAGATCAGAAAAAGCAAAGTTTAGATTATTTAGGTCAAATAAATGCTCTTAATCGTGCAGCAATAAAAGTTGATTATTTACCAACAGGGGATCTGATAGAATGTAATCAAAAGTTTATTGACTTAATGGAGTATCCGGTATTTGAATTAAAGGAAAAAAGTATTTTTGATTTTGTAGATAAATCAGAACTAAATAAATTAAGAGAAATTTGGGATAGAGTTGCACAAGGTGAGACCTGGGAAGGTACTTTACGCCAAAGAACTAAGGAAGACAAAGATGTTTGGGTTAGAACTTCTTTATCTGCGGTAAAAGATATGTACGATGATATTGCCAAAATAATATGTATTGGTAATGATGAGACCAACGAAAAATTAATGGAAATTGAAACTAAAAAGCAAACTGAATTACTCCAAAAACAAGAAGAAGCACTACAGCAATCAAAAATTGATCTAAAAGCACAATTAAAGCAAGCAAGAGAGGATGTTAAGTTTCAGTTTAAAGAAATTGAAAAAGTGCAAAAACGAACCGAACTTACATTACAAGGTGCTTCCGATGCTATAATAACATTTGATCAAAATGGAGTAATAAAATTCTTTAATAAAGCAGCTGAAGAGTTATGGGAAATTGAGGGAAATGCTGTAATCGGAAGAAATATAAAGAAATTATTCCCGGATGATAATTATGAGGACGATTTTATTAATTCTATATTAGATCCTAAATCGGAAAAAGTTGTAGGTGAAAGAAAAGAGATCGATATAAAAAATATAAGTGGCGAAGAAATCTCAGTTATAATTATGCTTTCTATGGCGAGATTAGAGGGAGAAACTACATATACCGCATTTATTCAAAATATATCCGTCGACTTCTTTTAGTTATTTGTATTTTCAATACTTAATTTTTATAAGTAAATGTATGTGCTTGAATAATGTTTTTTCTATTAATTTTCAAGTTTAATTTAATTCATTCTGATAGAACCAAAACATATTAATATTGTTACTTTATAAATTTTTTAAGATGAAAAAAAACTCAATATTTTATTTATTGATTTTATTAGTTTTCCTTTTTTCCTGTACAAAAGATAATAAAAAACCCGAGAATTATAAGCTTGTATTAGTTGAAACTAGTGATGTTCATGGTGCAATTTTCGATTATGATTTTATTAATGATCGAAAAGCATCAGGCTCTTTGTCAAAAGTGCAAACTTACCTTACCGGGTTAAGAAAAAACAATAATGTTATTTTAATGGATAATGGAGACATCCTTCAGGGACAGCCAATAGTTTATTATTATAATTATGAGAATGTTTCCGATGAGCATATTTGCTCAAAAGTAATGAACTATATGCAATATGATGTTGCAACAATTGGGAATCATGATATAGAAGCTGGCCATGCTGTTTACGATAAATTAAAAAATGAATTCAGTTTTTCATGGTTAGCCGCTAATGCAGTTAAAAAGTCGGATGGATTACCTTATTTTGAACCTTACAAAATAATAAATAAAGATGGAGTTAAAATTGCAATTTTAGGGCTTATAACGCCGGGAATTCCTGATTGGTTACCAGAGGAACTATGGACAGGAATAGAATTTAACGATATGGTAGAATCTGCTAAAAAATGGGTTCCAATTATTATGGAAAAAGAAAACCCTGACTTATTAGTAGGTTTATTTCATTCAGGATACGATTATACTTATGGAAATGTTGATTATGATTCATATAAAAACGAAAACGCATCTTTAATAGTTGCTGAGCAAGTACCTGGTTTCGATATTGTATTTGTAGGTCACGACCATTATACATGGAACGAAAAAATAAAAAATATAAATGGCGATGAGGTTATTATATTGGGCCCTGCTAACTCAGCCCGACAGCTTGTAACTGCAAGTGTTGAACTGAAACTGAATTCTGAAGGAAAATATGAAAAGAGTATTATAGGGAATGTAATTGAAATGAGTGCATATAAAGCGGATTCGTTATTTAATCTTGAATTTAAAAATGAATTTAATGAAGTAAAAGAGTTTGTTTCAAAAGAAGTTGGCGTTTTTGAAAATTCTATATATACGCATAAAGCTTTATATGGGCCATCGGAGTTTATTGATTTAATTCATCAAATACAGTTAGAAATCAGTAATGCAGATATTTCATTTGCAGCTCCATTATCGTTTAATTCTGTAATTAAAGAAGGACCTGTATATGTTCGGGACATGTTTAAATTGTATCGATTCGAGAATTTTTTATATACAATAAATCTTACAGGTGAAGAAATTGATAAGTACCTTGAATATTCTTTTGCAAATTGGTTTAATACCATGACAAATGAAAATGATCATCTGTTATTGTTTAAATTAGACAAAAATGGGAATCCTGAATATTCAGAAAAATATAATTCATATTTGCTATTGAACAATTATTATAATTTTGATGTTGCATCAGGAATAAAGTATGTAGTTGATATTACCAGGCCGGTTAATGATAAGGTAACTATTATATCATTATCAAATGATGATCAATTTTATACGGATAGTACATATAGTGTTGCGGTAAACAGTTACAGAGGTAATGGTGGCGGTGGACATTTAACAAGCGGTGTTGGCCTTAGTAAAAAAGATCTTATTGACAGAAGAATTAGTTCTACTGATAAGGATTTAAGATATTATATGATGAAATGGATTGAGGAAAAACAATCTGTAAAACCGATTTTAAAAAATGAATGGTTGGTTTACCCGGCGGATTGGTGGGAAAAAGCTAAACAAAAGGATAAAGAATTATTAAATAAATAACTGTTTGGAGATGAAAAAAATAAGTTTTATTGTAGTTTTCGTTGTTGTATTAATTTCTTGTAATAAAGTTGAAACATTAAATCACCAACAACTTAAACAACCTAAAAATATAATATTATTAATAGGTGATGGAATGGGTGTAACGCAGATTTATGCTGCAATGTCGGTTTCAGCAAGTCCCTTAACCTTCGAGAAATTTAAACACGTAGGATTTCATAAAACATATTCAGCAACCGATTATATAACAGATTCAGGGGCAGCAGGAACGGCTTTATCAACAGGTATTAAAACTTGTAATCAATGTATTGCTGTTGACTCAACCGGCAAGCCATTTAAAACTATTCTTGAATATGCCGAAGATAATCAGTTAGCAACAGGATTGGTATCTACAAGTTCCATTTTGCACGCTACACCTGCAACGTTTATTGCACACGAGCAACGTCGTTACGATTATGAAAATATTGCTCTTGATTTTTTAGATGTTGATATTGATGTTTTTATTGGTGGAGGGAAAAAACAATTTGTTGACAGAGAGGATAAATTAAATTTAATTGATTCACTTAGGAAAAATCAGTATCACGTGATTGATGGTATTGAAAATCTTGATGTAAATGAAGAAGGTAAATTTGCTGTTTTTACGGCAGAGGAGCATAATCCTGAAATTTTAAATGGCAGGGGAGATATGTTACCCGTTTCAACAGAAAAAGCAATAAAGATTTTAAGTAAAAATAAAAAAGGATTTTTCTTGATGGTAGAAGGTTCAATGATTGACTGGGGCGGACATGATAATGATATTGACTACGTAATTGCTGAAACCCTCGATTTTGATAAGGCTGTTGCCAAAGCCCTTGAATTTGCTATTGAGGATGGTGAAACATTGGTAATTGTAACAGCCGATCACGAAACCGGAGGATTAACTATAGTTGGAGGTGATATAAATAATCAGACTATTGAAGCAAAATTTTCAACAGATCATCATACTCCTGTTATGGTTCCTGTATTTGCTTTTGGCCCTGGAGCTGAAGAATTTGGAGGAATCTATGAAAATACTGATGTTTTTAAAAAAATGATGGATGCTTTTGGATTTGAAAAATAACAGATAACATAAAAAACTTTTAATACAATCTACTAATAAAAAAAATATTGAAACAGTAAAGGGAATTAATCAAATAGATTAATTCCCTTTCATTTTTGGGAAACCGGAGTTTCCTTTGATGCCAGATTACTGTTATTATGGTTGGTGCGACAACGAAAGATATTATCTTTTGCTGTAGACCCTTAACTCTCCAATCATTCCAATTAAGGTTTGGCTGTTGAGCTGTTCGTTCGTTAAACCATGCGGTTTAACTTCACGAACGAAGTGCCGTTGTGTAAAACATCAAATTGATTTTTCACTTAATTGCCTTGTTCATTTGGGCTTTCCTTACGGAACTCCTTTCCTGTTCATGGCCCTTGGGCGGTAGTTTCAAACCTGTGCAAACCTTAGTATAATCCGAAGATTATTTTTGGGGTTTCAGCGGACGTTTCGAAATCGGCTACGATTGCTCGTTACTTTATTCGTACGTTTTGCTGCTTACGACTCAATCTGTTTAAGAACGCTAGGCGACTCTTTTTTGGATTTATCGAATCTTCCAGAACAAGTCTTTCCGATTCGAGCTTCGGCTCTTGGGGTAGGCAATTCTTGCGAATTGTACGATTGGTTCAAAATACAATTAAGTATTTTTTCCCTTTCCCTGCCCTGTTGAGCGACCTTTTATCTCTCACCTGGTCTAACAAATATACAAATACATAAAACTATTTTGCAACTTTTCAGCATAGATTAAATGAACCTGTTATTAACCAATGTTTTCAACAATTGTTAATTGCCAGCAAACGATTGCGATAATTAGGTTTCAGGCAAAAGTTAGATGAAAATTTAGAGGTTATTAACAATTATAAAATAATTACTTGAATATTATTACTGAACTTCAAAAAAAAGAGACTGGAATTTCCAATCTCTTATCTCTAACTTTTACATTAATGTAAAATTAATCCAAATCAACGCTTCCGTATTTTGTTTCAATTTCAACAAAAGATTTAGTGCTATTATCTGTTCCTACCAGGCCTTCAACTTGTAGCGAGGTACTTTCTTTTATTCGACTTACTCGACCCTCGTTTGGGTAATCAATATCGGCATATTTTGCATATCCCTTTAGATTATAAGATGCATTCGGATCGATGCTAATATCGATATTTCCATACTCATTTTCGATGCTTATCTTTTCAAAGTTGGCAGGTACAAAATCTACATCTAAACTACCATACCTGTTATCAAATTCAAGTTTCTTATAAACTTCGTTAATATCAAAACCTGTATAAGCAGTTGTAGCAACAAAATTTGTAATCTTACCTATTCTGTATTCATCATATTTTGATTCACACACAATCGAGCTTCCTTTTTCTATATACAGCTTTGAATATTTAGTTACTGCAATTAATGCTTTACATTCTTCAATTTCAAGTTTTGAATATTTTAGAGTTAAATTTAACCACTTACATTCTTCAATAGTTCCGTTCGAGTATCCAAGATTAACTTCATTAAGTGGTTTTATATTTTCTCTGGTCATTTTATTTACTTTCAAGTTCCCATATTTTACGGAAATTTTAGCATGTCCTGCAATTTCATTAATAAATACACTTCCATATTTATTTTCTAAATCAAGTTTAATATCCTTAGGTATATTTATTTTATAGTCAATACTAAACTCTTTATTGTCACCTCCAAATGTAAAAGTGTTCCTTTTACTAAATTTATCATCTATTTCTGTAATAGCTTCGATTGTATTTCCTGATTGGCTAAATTTTACATTAATATAATCGATAAGTTCTTTTGCTTTTTCCTCATTTTTATGATCAACAGTAATAGTTACATCGATCGTAATCTTGTTCTTATCCCAATTATTGATGTCAACATCACCAAATTTATTTTGGATAATTAATAGAGTTTTTGCATCTGCATCATATTCCTTATGCAGATTCTTGGAGAATTCTTCACTAACAGCAAATGCTGAAGTAATTACTAATATTTGGACGAGTATTAGTAATAGAGTGGATTTAAATTTTGGTGCTTTCATAGTTTTCAGATTTTTGTTTATTTATATTTTGTGCTTGTTGTAATTGTTGTAAAATTTGGTTCATTACTTCAACTTTTAGTTGGTAATGTTGTATCATGGCGTTTATCACTCGTTCATCATTAGGATTTGTTTTTAAATCATTTTTTAGATTTGAATAGATAGAATCCATTTCACCTAATTCATACATTAACATTCCTTTTTGAGTACTATCCAATGTCTCACACTGATTTATTTCACTATATTTTTGATTTACAAGATGAGTATAATACATTTCAACCTCTCCATATTCGGGTGATATCTCGCTTAAGGCAATTCCATTATTAGTTCTCGATTCAAAATTATCATATACCCACAAACCTGATAATACTACTAAAATAGCTACAACTGCAGCTTTTAGTATATAGCCAATGGTAAATGTTTTTTCCTTTTTATTGAGTTCTTTAAGCTTTTGCTCAAATCGTTCAAAATGGCCATCGCTTGGTTCAAATGAATCAAATTCAGAGCGATTTTCTTGTATTATATTATCTAAATCTTTCATATTTAGTTGGTTTTTTCTATTTGTTTGTCTTTTAAACATTCAATTAATTTCTTTTTTGCTCTTGCACATTGCGATCTTGATGTTGAACTCTTTATATTCAGTATTTCGCTTATTTCATCATGATCATAGCCTTCAATAAGGTAAAGCGATAAAACTATTCTATAACCATCAGGAAGTTTGCAAATTTCCTCTCTAATTTCTTCAACTTTTAAGGATACTTCGTTACTATTGTCAAAATCTTCCTCATCTTTTATTTCATAAACAGATTCTTCAATAGAGTTTGTATCTAATTTCCGTTTCCTGAGTTCGTCAAGTGAATGATTAATCACAATTTTTTTTAACCATGCACCAAAACTTACTTCACCTTTATAAAAAATAATTTTTTCAAATGCTTTTAAGAACGACTCCTGCATTATATCTTCAGCTTCAAAACTATCATTTACAATGCGCAAGCAGGTATTGAACATTGCCTTGTAATACAGCTTATACAGTTGAAACTGTGCTTTTTGCTCCCCCGATTTACACCGTTCTATAATATCCTGGTGTATGTTCTTATAAATGCTTTCCTGTTTATTCATATTTCCGTTTTAATGACGGTAAAAAAAAGTTGACGCTGCATGATGTATACAATTTATTAAAAAAATTACAATATTTTTTTACATTTTAATCCTTTATTTAGTATGTTTTGTAATATAGTAGCAAATATGATAAGAAATAAGGTATTATAGTCATTTTATATAAATTTGCTAGCTTATTAATTTTATAGCAATTTGAAATGAAAAATCAATTAAAAACAAGTTTAAAAGAATCAATTATAATCTTTAAAAGATGGAACAGAAAAGCTTATGCAGTATTTAATACTTTAAATAAAATTGTAAAAATCACAAGGCTGAGTGTAGCTTATTCCATTGTATTGCTTCCTGTGCAGGTATTGAGTCAAACAGATACAACAGTTACAAAAAATCTTGATCTCGAAGAAGTTATTGTAAGTGCACAACGGGCTCCGGTTATTTATTCACAGCTTTCAAGGTTTGTGACTACGATAGATAAAGAGGAAATAAAACTAATGCCTGTTTCAAGTGTGAATGAATTACTTGAAAATTTTTCAGGAATAGATATCAGGCAACGTGGTACAAATGGAATACAATCCGATATTAGTATAAGAGGTGGTTCATTCGATCAAAATTTAATTCTTCTCAATGGTGTTAATATTACCGACCCGCAAACAGGACATCATAGTTTAAATCTTCCAATCGATTTATTTTCAGTTGAACGTATAGAAATACTTGAAGGTCCCGGATCCCGGGTTTTTGGTCCCAATGCATTTAGTGGTGCAATAAATATAATTACTAATCAATCCGATAAAAATTACACAAGAGCTGGATTTACAGCTGGTGATTTTGGATTATTTTCAGGAAACCTGGTAAGTTCTTATAAAATTAAAAATACCAAACATTTTATATCAGCATCGAAATCACAGAGTAATGGGTATATTAAAAATACCGATTATGATCAATATAACTTATTTTATAATTCGCTCTATAAATCAGAAATAGGAAAGATTGATTTTCAGATAGGATATACAAATAAGGAATTTGGAGCAAATAGTTTTTATACTCCTGCTTATCCTGATCAATACGAACAAACAAAAACAACTTTTACAAGTCTTAAATTTGAAACAGGAAAGAAGATTAAATTAATTCCGGTTGTATATTTTCGTCGACATCAGGATAGATTTGAATTATTTAGATATGAGCCGGCAGCTTGGTACGCAGGACATAATTATCATTTAACAGATGTTTATGGAATTAAGTTAGATTCGCGTATAAGTACAAAATATGGAGTAACATCGTTTGGAGCAGAATTACGTTCAGAAAATATTTGGAGCAATGTTTTAGGTGAGCCAATGGATGATACGATTAAGGCAATTGGAGAGCAGGATGGATTTTATACACATAAATATTCGAGAACAGTTTCAAATTATTTTTTGGAACATTCTTTTGTAGTGGGAAACTTTTCATTTTCTTCCGGTTTGTTAGCTAGTTGGGTTTCCGAAAATGATTTTGAATTTAATATATATCCCGGAGTTGACCTTAGTTATAGTTTTCCAAAGAATATTAAAACATATTTAACATTCAACAAATCGCTTCGTTTACCAACATTTACAGATTTGTTTTATTCCGGTCCAAGTAATATAGGAAATCCTGATTTAAAACCAGAGGAGGCATGGAGTTATGAAGCAGGCTTAAAATTCAATAATAGTTTTATTAAATCAAATTTGAGTTTTTACTATCGTGACTCAAAAAATTTGATAGCATGGGTTAAACCAATAAATGCTGATCCAGATGCTAAATGGGAAACACAAAATTTAACTGATGTTAAAACACAAGGGTTTACTATTTCTAATTCGCTACAAATTAATAAGTTCTTGCTCGATTTTATAAATATTAACTACAATTATTTAAATCAACAGTCGAATTCAGGTGAGTATGATACCAAGTATTCATTAAATTATTTAAAGCATAATTTGATTATTTCTGTTAATCATAAAATAATAAATCAACTGAATTTATCCTGGAGTTTAAAATATCAGGATAGAGCGGGAAGTTATTTAAAATATGATTTTAATATTAACGATTATGTCGGTGAACAAGATTTTAATCCATTTTGGTTATTTGATGCAAAACTGTCATGGAATTATAAACTTCTAACAATTTATGCAGAAGCAAGTAATATTTTAAATGAGAATTATACTGATATTGGTAATGTAAAAATGCCCGGAAGGTGGTTCAAAGCTGGATTTGATGTACAGATAGGTTATTAATAATTGATTCGGTTAACAAAAAAATAATCAATAAAACTGTCTTAACTTATTGATTTTACAAATATTTTGCTACTTTTGTTAGGAATCCTAAATTATAATTTAAATCAATTTACAACATGAAAAAATTACAATTATTACTAGTAGCCTTAGCACTTGTTAGTTTTACTGCTTTTTATTCTTGCGGTAATGTAAAAGAAAAAGTTGAAGAAGCAGCGATAGAAGCAGTTGAAGAAGTAGAAGAAGCAGTTGAAGAAGCTGTTGTTGAAGAAACTGAAGAAGCTGTTGCTGAAGAAGCAGAAGTAGAAGAAGTAGAAGAAACTGAAGAAGCTCCTGTAGAGTAGGCTATTTAGTTTAAAAGAAATTTAAGCAGGACTTTGAAGTCCTGCTTTCTTATTTTAAAATAATAGCTGAATAAATCCTGTTACAACTTCCCCGCTTGAATAATCTAATTCTGATCCGAATAAACTGTGAGGAATAATATAAATAAGAAAAAGTATAACTGAAGCAATTAATGTATATCTATATTTAGCAGATTTTCTATTTCCTAGAACAGCTACCAGCCAAAAGATAACTGCAATTAAAGTTTTATTATCAGTTAAATCCCAACCAACAGGAATTCCTGTCCATGCTTGTCCAAAAGCATAATATTGAACAATAGGTCCAAATATCATTCCTCCAAATAAAAGTAATACTAAAGCTAATTTACCATAAAATACATGTTTTTCAATTTTTCCTAAAGCAAATAACCCTGCAAGGTTTGATAACAACATGGCAACAAACATGAATATGATATGTGGAATTAAAGCCCATGCAGGTACACTTCCTTTAAATCGAATAACGACATGCTCTGTTTCAATTTCTTCTTCAGATTCTGAATTTGTAAACGATAAGAAATATTCCAACTTACCAGCAGGAGCTTGTTTGGGTAAATAAGCAATTAGTTTATTATCTTGTTGTTTAAAATTAACTATTGCGAAAGATTCATTAACAGGAAAATGCCTATAATGCAATTTTGCTGAATTAAAAGCCTTATTTACAGGAAGTTCAACCATGTGATCTTCATTGGAATCCCCACTTCTTGGTAAATCAAATTTAATTGAATTCTCAACAAAATGTATTTCTGTATTTTTAGGATATGTAGGTCCTGTCTTTCTTTGGTAATAAGCTGATGCTAGTGTTATTGCAACGGCTAATATCCAGAATAATATTTTTTTCATAGTTTTAATTTCTACCAGTAAAATGTTGTATAATAAGTTGAAATATTATCGTTCTTATCAATAACAAATAACTCGAGCTCATGTTCGTTATTTTTATGAATTTTTTCACTATCCATGATATAAAATAGCAAATCGTTTTTCTGGTCATATTCAAATAAGGCCCAATTGTTATCAATATATCCATTGTATGATTTTACTCCGGATAAATCATCTGTAATTAAAAATTTAATTTCCTTACCCTTTAGATTATTATAATCTGATAAGGGTTTTATTTCAGGTGAAATTGTATCGACCAAAACAATAAAATCACCAAATGTTTTTACTTCGGAAACAATGTGCCCGTTAATTAATTCTCCTCCGATTGAATTAATTTCGTTATCCAAGATTTTTGCAATAAAAGCTTTATCAGATAATTCACTTGGCAAACCCAATGTCTTTATTGAAAGTGAGTAGCCTTTATTTAGTGGAGTATAAATATTATGTATATGATGTATATTTGAATATGCTCTATATTTTGGCTCAGATTTGGAATATTTAAAATAAAGAGTGTCAAACAAAGACTTTTCAGGAATGATTATTTTAATTTCATCATCTTCGAAAACATTTTCTGTTTCCCATTTCATAAATATTCCGTTTATTGAATCCTTAACAAATGGGATTGGTAAATCAGCTAATTGTCCGATTACGTGAAAAGAAAGTTCTGAATTATTTCCATACACGTCTGTTGCAATAAATTTTATATTATAAGAGGTGTCTTTATTGAATGAATAAATTCCTCTATTCAGATTAGATTTATAAATACTTAAATTATTATTTGGGTCAATAAATGTTTTCTGAATGGTTTTTTTTGATTTTACTTTCTCTGCATAATCGATATGACTTTTTACATATCCTGTTTCATAAAACGAGAATTTATCAATTGAATGATTGTAAATTAATAAACTATCAATAAATACTGATAAAGTATAAATTCCGCACTTGTTTCGCGAGTTGTTCAGGTAATCATACATTTCTATTCCAAAACCAATATCTCCTGATAAGTGAATCTGATTAGTATCGACAATAGAGTAAGCATCATTATTTTTCTTTAGTTTAAGATGCTTTATTTCACTGTTGTTATTTATCGTACTATTTTTATTTAAGGGATAAATAACAAGACTATATAAAACAGGAGCGATATTGTCATCAACATCAAAATTGAAGAACAATGGATTTACCGGAATCTGGTTAATAGTTTCACGTACCTCAAAATGTAAGTGAGGCCCCTCAGAGCTACCTGTATTCCCTGAGAATCCAATAATTTCACCCTTCTTAACTGGTAAATCATTTTGTTTTGGAAAATAATTTATTTCAAATTCATTGTTTTGATATTGTATATCTTTTATCAGTTTGTCAATTTTAGAATTAAATTTACTCAGATGACCGTACACTGTTGTATATCCATTAGGATGATTAATATAAATGGTTTTACCATAGCTGTTTACAGAAACTTTTATTCTGGATATATATCCCTCTTCAACTGCATAAATCTTTTTACCAATAACACCTTGTGTTTTAATATCAATGCCTGCATGAAAATGAGTTGATCGTATTTCTCCGAAATTACCTGATAAATAAATAGGGAAGTCAACGGGTGAGCGAAAATTTATATTCTCATAATCTATTTGACTGTATGTAAAAGATGTAAATAAGAGAGAGTAAAATAATAAACTTAGCTTTTTATATTGCATTATTTTATATAAATTTATACAGGTAAATAATGTTTTAGTTTTTAAAACAACAAAACTAAAATTAAATTTGTTTTATAATAAAAATTAAGGAACTAATATTTTTAAAATAGCTTAGGCTATATTAATTTTGCATTTGCTTTTTATAGATAATCATGGAGATTGAACAAAAAGATATAGCGAGTACTTTAAAAGATAAGGTTAAAAAATTATTATCTTTGTACAATGATTTAAAAGTAAAAAATACAGAACTTAAAAAACAAACAGAAGAATATAAAACACAGATAAAAAATAAAGAAGCTGAATTAGATTTTTTGAAAAATAAATATAATAAGCTTAAATTAGCAAAAAGTCTTTTAGCATCAACTGGCGATAGTCATGATGCTAAAATAAAGATTAATGGAATTGTGCGGGAGATCGACAAATGTATTGCTCTTTTAAACAGATAGAATCTGAATAGATAATGGAAGATAAATTATCAATAAGGGTTAATGTTGCAGATAGATATTATCCACTTAAAATAGACAGAAAAGATGAGGAAAAGATTCGTAAGGCAGCGAAAATGATAAATGAAAAGGTGTTACAATATAAGCAAAGATACACCGATAAAGATATACAGGATTTTTTAGCAATGGCAGCCTTGCAATATGTAATAAAAGTAATAGAGTGTGACTCTAATCTTGAACCATCGCCTGTTTTAGAAGAATTAAAAGACTTGGATAACGAGTTAAATGAATTTTTAAAAAGAGAATACTAGCGTTCTTTAAAATATTAATTACGATTTTGCCCGTATTATTTCTTTAATGTCTGTGAAACTCAACACTTTACTAATTGGAGTAAAGCTTGTTTGATCGAGGGCGGGCCCCATTCCGATTCGTCGGGATTCCTTCGGGAACAGGGGATGGCCGAAATTGAGTGGCAGCTCCACCCATTTTTAATTTGGGGTTTTTAGAGAATTGAAGATAATAATGCGGGTTTTTTATATATAAATTTAAACAAACAAGATATGATTATATCAATAATATTTGGGGCAATATCAGTGGCTGTAGTTGGAACAATTGCTGCTTCTGTTGCTTTTGTGCTTGGAGGATTTATTTCCTATTTCATTTGGGATAAAGCTTTAAAAACAAAAAGCAAAAAAATAATTAGAGATACTGAAACGGAGGCAGAGGTAATTAGAAAAGACAAAATATTTCAGGCTAAAGAAAAGTTTTTACAATTAAAAAGTGAACACGAAAAAGATATAAATGAACGTTCATATAAATTAGTAGCAGCTGAAAATAAATTTAAACAAAAAGAAATTTCTCTTTCACAAAAATTTGAAGAAAACCAAAGAAAAGGAAAAGAGATTGACGTTATACGTGAAAACTTACAAGTTCAGATGGACCTCGTTGAAAAGCGTGGAGAAGAGCTTGATAAAATGCATAGACAGCAGGTAGAGCAGCTCGAAGCTATTTCAGGATTGTCAGCGGAAGAAGCTAAAGAACAATTAATAGAATCTCTAAAAGCTGAAGCTAAAACTGAGGCAATGTCTAAAGTCAATGAGATTATGGAAGAGGCTAAGATGACTGCCAATAAAGAAGCGAAACGCATTGTTGTTCAGACTGTTCAACGAGTAGCTACAGAAGCAGCAGTAGAAAACTCGGTAACTGTATTTAATATTGATAATGACGAAATTAAGGGTAGGATTATTGGACGCGAAGGTAGGAATATCAGGGCTATGGAAGCTGCTACAGGAGTTGAGATTATCGTCGATGATACTCCTGAAGCAATTGTTCTTTCGGCATTTGATCCTGTTCGTCGTGAGATTGCCAGATTAGCATTGCATCAACTTGTTACCGATGGAAGAATACACCCGGCCAGAATAGAGGAAGTTGTTCAAAAAACCCAGAAACAAATTGAAGAAGAAATCATTGAAGTAGGAAAACGTACTGCTATTGATATGGGTATTCATGGTTTACATCCTGAAATTATTAGGTTAATTGGAAAAATGAAATACCGTTCTTCTTACGGCCAAAATTTATTACAACACTCTCGTGAAGTAGCTAATCTTTCAGCAATTATGGCTGCTGAATTAGGACTTAATACTAAATTAGCTAAACGAGCCGGATTATTACATGATATTGGTAAAGTGCCAGATGATGAACCGGAATTGCCACATGCTATTCTTGGTATGAAAATAGCTGAAAGACTAAAAGAAAAACCAGAGGTTTGTAATGCTATTGGGGCTCACCACGACGAAGTGGAAATGACATCTCTTATTTCTCCAATTATTCAGGTTTGTGATGCTATTTCCGGAGCACGTCCCGGGGCTAGAAGAGAGGTTGTTGAATCATATATCAAGCGATTAAAAAATTTAGAAGAATTAGCACTAGCCCACCCCGGTGTAATGAAAACTTATGCTATTCAGGCTGGTAGGGAATTACGTGTTATTGTAGGAAGTGAAAAGGTAAGTGATGAAGATGCTGAAAAGTTATCTTACGAGATTTCTCAAAAGATTCAAAATGAAATGACTTACCCTGGTCAAATTAAAATTACGGTAATTCGTGAGACCAGAGCTATTAATTATGCTAAATAAATAAAACCTTATTTATAAAAATTGGCCCTGATTTTAAATTAGGGCTTTTTTTAATATTTTTACTACTTGTTTTAATTTTGTTACTGGTTTCCAGTTTCTTGTTTTAGAATTTGATAATAAATGAGAATGAAAAGCTATAAAGATTTAGAAATATATCAGATTGCCTATAAGTTAGCTTTTGAGATTCATAAAATGAGTTTAACTTTACCAAAATACGAAATGTATGAACAGGGTAGTCAGATTAGAAGATCGAGCAAGAGCATTAAAGATACAATTGTAGAAGGGTATGGTAGAAAAAGGTATAAAGATGATTTTATTAGATTTTTAACTTATTCACAAGGTTCTTGTGATGAAACGATTTCTCAATTAAATATAATTAGCGATGTACATTTTCCAAAAGATCCGTTAACAAGTCTTATAAATGAATATAATATTCTGGGAAAAAAGATTAATAAGTTTATTCAATATGTTGAAGAGAATTGGTTAACCTACAACAAGAAACGAGTAACCAGAAACTAAGCATATTTACCTAACTACGCCAAGTTGAAGCTTTTTTAAGTATTTATTTTTAGAAAACAATAGAATGATGGACATAAAAATGGTTGACCTAAAAGGTCAGTACGATAAAATAAAAGAAGAAATAAATGCTGGAATTCAAGAAGTTATTGATTCAACAGCTTTTATTAACGGACCAAAAGTTCAAGAGTTTTCCAATAATCTTTCAAAATATATAGGAGGAGTAAATGTTGTTCCGTGTGCTAATGGTACTGATGCATTACAAATAGCATTAATGGCTTTGGGATTGCAATCTGGAGATGAGGTAATTCTACCGGTTCATACTTATGCTGCTACAGCAGAGGTAATAGCTTTATTAAGATTGGAACCTGTATTTGTAGATGTGCATCCTGAATATTTTACTATAGATGTGTCTCTAATTGAAGAAAAAATAAGTGCTAAGACAAAAGCTATTGTTCCTGTTCATTTATATGGACAGTGTGCAGATATGGAAGCTATAATGCGAATAGCTTCTAAACATAACTTATATGTAATTGAAGATACAGCACAGGCAATAGGTGCAATTTATACGTTCTCAAACGGAAAAACAGCTATGGCTGGAACTATTGGTGATGTTGGTACATCTTCTTTTTTCCCATCAAAAAACTTAGGATGTTATGGTGATGGTGGAGCAATATTTGTTAATGATGCAGATTTAGCAAAAAAATGCAAGATGATTGCAAATCATGGGCAAAGTATTAAATACCATCATGATATTATAGGGTGTAATTCAAGACTTGATACTTTGCAAGCTGCCATATTAGATGTTAAATTAAAATATTTAGATAATTACACTGCTGCAAGACAAAATGCAGCAAAAATTTATAATGAATTATTAAAGGATGTTTCAGGTATAAAAACGCCAAAAGTCTCTGGTAATTCCACGCATGTTTATCATCAATATACATTAGTATTAGAGGAATCAGTTGATAGAAATAGTTTGCAAAGTTTTTTAAAAGAAAAAGGAATCCCAACTATGATTTATTATCCAGTACCTTTGCATAAACAGAAAGCTTATATAAAAGAGGATACTGAAGAACAGCATTTCCCTGTTACAGAAATATTATCAAAATCTGTTTTATCATTACCGATTCATACAGAAATAAATAGGGAGGAACAAGAGTTTGTTGTATCTTCGATAATAGAATTTTTAAACTAAGGTATATGAATTATTTCGCTCATGAAACAGCCGTTATAGATGAAGGATGCCAAATAGGAGAAGGAACTAAAATATGGCATTTTTCACATATAATGTCAAAATGTAAAATAGGCAAAAACTGTAATATTGGACAGAATGTAGTTGTATCTCCGGATGTTGTTCTTGGCAATAAGGTAAAAGTACAGAATAATGTTTCAATTTATACCGGGGTAATTTGTGAAGATGAAGTTTTTTTAGGGCCTTCAATGGTTTTTACTAATGTGACTAATCCTAGAAGCGGTATTGTTAGAAAAGACAAGTATGAAAAAACTATAGTAAAGAAAGGTGCCTCTATTGGTGCTAATGCAACTATTGTTTGTGGAAATACCATTGGTGAATTTGCTTTTATAGGTGCAGGAACAGTAGTAATCAAAGATGTAAAGCCTTATGCATTAGTAGTTGGAAATCCGGGCAAACATATTGGATGGATGAGTGAATATGGTCATCGCTTAGTTTTTAATGAAGATGGGATTGCTGTTTGTACTGAAAGTAAAAGAGAGTATTTGTTAAAAGATGGTCAAGTAGAAAAAGTTAAATAATCAATTATGTCAAAAGTTCTTATTACTGGTACTGCAGGGTTTATAGGGTTTCATTTATCCAATGCTTTAATCTCAAAAGGATTTGAAGTTGTTGGTCTTGATAATATTAATGATTATTATGATGTTAATTTGAAATACGGAAGACTTAATGAATCAGGGATTACAAAGGAACTAATAGCGTATAACAAATTATTAAGATCAGAAAAGTTTGATAATTATAAATTTATAAAGCTAAATCTTGAAGATCAGGATAATATTAATAATTTATTCAAAAGTGAGAAATTTGATTTAGTTGTAAATTTAGCAGCACAGGCCGGGGTGAGATATAGTTTAGAAAATCCTCATGCTTATATAAATAGCAATATTTTAGGCTTTACAAATATTTTAGAAGCTTGCAGGAATAATTCGATAAAACATCTGGTTTATGCCAGTAGTTCAAGTGTGTATGGATTAAATACTAAAATGCCTTTTTCTACAAGTGACAATGTTGATCATCCTATAAGTTTATATGCAGCAAGTAAGAAATCAAACGAATTAATGGCTCATACTTATAGCTATTTGTATGATATGCCAACAACAGGCTTAAGGTTTTTTACAGTTTATGGCCCTTGGGGAAGACCCGACATGGCATTATTTCTTTTCACCAAGGCAATTTTAGAAGGTAAGACAATTGATGTTTATAATTATGGTAATATGCTACGCGATTTTACCTATATTGATGATATAGTAGAAGGCCTTGTAAAGGTTTTAGAGAATCCACCTAAGAAGAAAGATGCAATTAGTAATCCTTCAGTTTCAATCGCACCTTATAAGATATACAATATTGGGAATAGTACTCCTGTAAAACTAAATGATTTTATTGAAGCGATTGAAAAGGCTTTGAATAAAAAAGCAGAACGAAATTTAATGCCTATTCAGCCCGGTGATGTTGAAAAGACTTGGGCCGATGTTACTGATTTAATCGATGATTTAGGATACAAACCTGCAACAGATATTAATTACGGTGTTAATGAATTTATAAAATGGTATAAATATTTCTATAAAACAGATTAAATAACATATAATAAATTACATGTTTTAATTATTATTTTACTGGAGAATTAATACTTTTGTGCAAATTTTAAAATATGATGTCTATCGATTCCAAAAATTTTTCCTTAATAGGTGTTGCCGGTTATATAGCAGAAAGACATTTGCGGGCAATTAAAGAAACAAACAATAAGCTGGTTGCTTCATTAGATAAATTTGACTGTGTTGGAAAAATTGACAGCTACTTCCCTAATTCAGATTTTTTTACTGAATTTGAACGGTTCGACCGACATATTGATAAATTAAAAAGGGAAGGGACTGTACTGGACTATGTGAGTATTTGTACTCCAAATTATTTACATGATTCTCATATTCGTTTTGCTTTACGACATGGTGCTGAAGCAATTTGCGAAAAACCTGTTGTTCTGAATCCATGGAATATTGATGCTTTACAAGAAATTGAAAAGGAAACAGGGAGAAAAGTAAACAATATTCTTCAGTTAAGACTGCATCCTTCAATAATTGAATTAAAGAATAAAATAGATAATGGCCCAAAGGATAAAATCTATGATATAGATCTTTCTTACATTACCTCACGAGGCAATTGGTATTTTATCTCATGGAAAGGAGATTTGCAGAAATCGGGAGGTGTGGCAACAAATATTGGAGTACATTTTTATGATATGTTAACCTGGATTTTTGGTGATGTTGAAGAAAATATTGTACATATCTCAACTCAGTCAAAAGTTGCCGGGTTTTTGAAGTTGAAAAGAGCAAATGTTCGCTGGTTTTTAAGTGTGGATTATAATGATATTCCACTTGAAATAAAGGGTAATGGTCAGAGAACTTACAGGTCAGTAACTGTAGATGGTAATGAAATAGAATTTAGTGGAGGTTTTTCAGATTTACATAATTTATCTTATCAGGAAATTCTAAAAGGAAATGGATTTGGATTAGAAGAGACAAAAAAATCTATAGAAACAGTTTATCAAATTAGGAATACTTC
>JAIORB010000021.1 GCA_021108325.1 Bacteroidales bacterium
AAGCGCAGCCAAAAAGCTGCGCTAAATATATTATATCATAAATGGATTTATTCTTCCAGTTTAGCTAATTTTTAAAAGCTTTTTTTCCATTTTTTTGATTTTCTTTGGAAGGCTTTCTTTCATATCAATATAAAGTTTTTCAGAACCTTCTTTTAATGTACCAGGAATTTCACTTCTATCTGAAACAATTTGTCCTGCAACAACTTTAATACTTGATTCACTTATACCCATAGCACCTACATACATAATTCTTTTACCTGATTTATGATACAAAGAAATATTAGCTTTTGCTTTTCCTCCTGCTGCACCGCTTTCACCAACCATAGTTTTTGGAGCAAGAGTAAAATTAATTTCAACTACCATAAAAGCGTCTGCCTCAGGGAAAATTTCACTTAATTGGCCAGTTAGCTTTTTGTAAAGACCTAGATAATGAGAATAACCTTCATAAGGAAGCCTTTTAGAGATTTTTCCTCCTGCACTTTCTGCATAACTATCTTTAAAAGCAACAAATTTTTCATTGTTAATAACTGTAGCTTCATCCATTAATTCAAACGGGAACTCTTTTGCCAGATCAGTGTAAAGATAAGTTTTAAATGTTTCTAACTCTTCTGTAATATTAAAATCTTGACCCATATAAAGATCAGACATTGTGTTTATAGCCACATCTTCAAATCCTTCAGTTCTCAGTCCTTCATTTGCAGATATTGCTATTACAGCTACATTATTAACTTGAGAATTAGCATAAAATACAGAAAGTGCTAATGATAGCACAAATAATAATTTTTTCATAAATTGTTTTTGAAATTGGTTAATAAATTATTTAAGGCAGCAAAAATAGAAGTTTCTTTTTGTAATCCAACAAAAAACAGGTGAATGTTAATTTAAATTATACAATGTCCGGTTTTCCCTGTCTTTAAAGATATTTATGGATACAAATCTATTTTTAGGATTTAAATTTTCTTTAAGATTTTTCCGTCCTTAGTGAGTAAAACAGCAATACCTTGCGTCTGTGGGAATTCAGAAAGAATGATGATCATTATTACGGTTATAGGTACACTTAAAATCATTCCTATAATTCCCCAAATAGCACCCCAAAAGGCCAAACCAATTAAAACTACTAAGGGGCTAACATTTAGTGAACTGCCAGTTAATTTTGGATCGATATAATTGCCAACAATGAGTTGAATAGCTCCTACTATAATTAATACCCAAACTCCGGGCATTAACTCTCCAAATTGCAGCATGGCAAACATAGCAGGGAATGCAGTTGCTATTAACGATCCAACGGCTGGAATATAATTCATCAGGAATATTAAAAAGGCCCAAAAAAGAGGAGCATCTAAACCGATAAATAAGAGTGCAAAGTAACTCAAAAATCCTGTAAGCAGACTAATTAAAGTTTTAAGTGATATGTAACGTCCTATTGATTTATCTAATTGTTTTAGAACTGTATTTACATCATCCTGATCATTCTTTTTAGCATAAATTGCATTTATCTTTTTCGAGAAGAAAGGTTCTTCTAATAACAGGAATAAAGTATAAATAATAATCAAAAAGGCATCTCCAAAAAGATCTTTTAACGAGCTAAAAAGAACCGATAATAGCTTTGTATATTCATATTCCCCCAGGAATTCCTTCACTGAGCTCATCAAATCAATATTAAATGTAGTATTTATAGCCATCGTAATTTTGGCGATATTGTTTTGATAAACAGGCAATTCTGACGATAGCTGTTGAATGTTTACTGTCAGGATTTTTACAACACTACCTATAATAAAGAATATTACAGCAAAACCAACAATATTTAAAACAGTATTAGGTATTTTCTCATCGATAAACTTAATTTTATTTAAGACATCGCGAATTTCTTTAATTAAAAACCAAAAGATTAGAGCCACAACAAAAGGAATAATCAGGTTTTTGCCATAAATAAATATAATTACTAAAGCGAAAGAAATTAGCAAACCATTGGTAATTCGTGAAGCTTTCATAATTGTGTAATTTAAAGTTAATGATATAAAATTAAGGAAAGTTTACAACATAATTATTATTGTAATTATATAAGTGATGCTTTCTATATGTGGCGTGCCTTTTAAAATTATAGAGCAGGTAATTAATACTGTGTCCCAAACAATAGCACTTGCTAAAAACCCGTTTTACCGTAGTTCGGATTAAACAAATTTTTATAACTTAGATTTTTTAAAAAGAATGTACCGAATGAAATATTTTTATTTGCTGATTCTTATTTCGATAATGGTATTGTCGTTTTCGTGTATTAAAGATGCACCAAACGATTTCGATAATCCTGATTCAATTTGGAATCCGAGCTTTTCTTTCCCTGTTGGTTATGCTTCAATGGGGATGAACGAAGACAGCGGATTTGATACCTTGTTGCTTTTAATCGATTCCTTAACAGGATACCCGTTTTGGGTTGATGAAATTGATGTTCCAATGAGCTATACCATGCCTTTTGATATACAGGAACTAAATGATTTCTCGGAAGAGATTATTAGTATTATGTTTCGGTTAAATACGTATAATGGTTTTCCGGCAGTTGCTACAGGGCAAGTATATTTTCTGGATATTAACAGCCAGATAGTTGATTCTATGTTTTTTGACGGGCCTTTAGTAATGAACCCCGGAACTCCTGTTGGTGATGGAGAAACAATAAACCCCGCACATAATCAGTCCGATGTAATTTTTGGTCAGGATGAAATCGACGATTTGGCATCGGTAAAGTATATTTTAATTGAAGGGGCGATAAGTACCCAGGACCTTGACACAACTTTAATTGATTATTATCCGAATTATACCCTGGATTTACAATTGGGAGTTCAGGCCGAGTTGAATATGAGTTTGTCAGATCAACCTTTAAATGCCGATAATCAATGATTAAAAATTAATTTAATATTGAAAGGGAATTTTAAAATAGCAAATAGGATGTCATTCCCGCAAAGGCGGGAATCTATTATTTGTATTGGTTTTATTGTATTTTTTCTAATAAGTTTTAATAGAAGTTTCTCTCAGCAAAACAACACTTTTTATTTAATGCATGAAGTTCCTCAAAGCAATTTGTTGAATCCTGCAGTACAAATAAAATGTAAATGGTATGTTGCTATTCCTGCCTTGGGATCGACACATATTAATATTAGTAATTCTACTTTTTCGTTTAACGAGCTTTTTTCTACAAATAACGGATCAGCATCTCTTGATATGAGTAGTTTATACGAAAATGTTCGCAATACAAATCTGGTAAGTTCGGAACTTCATCTCGATTTAATATCAATTGGTTACAGGAGGAACGAGTATTATTTCAATTTTAATATTGCTGAAAAAGTTAATGTAGCAGCTACTTATCCGGGAAGCATAATAGAGCTTGCATGGAAAGGGAATACTCAGTTTTTAGGCGAAACAACAAAATTTAATAATCTGCGAACACATTCGGTGTATTATCGCGAATATTCGTTGGGTGTTTCAAAAGTCTGGGATGCATACAACATTCTGGGTTTACGGGCAAAATTGCTTTTTGGTAAAGCGAATATTTATTCTGGCAAAACAGAAATAAACTTATATACCGATCCTAACACTTTTGATTTGCATGTAGAAGGCGATGTAACAGAAAATATTTCATTCCCTGTTACCATAACTCAGGATAGCGATGGAAATATAAATGGTTACGAATTAGGTGAAATTGATCCGGTTAGTTTTCTTATGAACGGCAAAAACAAAGGTTTTGCTTTAGATTTAGGTTGGATTCATGAGTATAATGAAAACATTACCTTTTCTGCAAGTTTGCTAGATTTGGGTTTTATTCGCTGGAAGTCGGATGTAAGCAATATTCATATATCAGGATCAGCTGATTATATCGGTGTAGGTCAAGGCGGTAATTCAGGTAATTCTGATTTAATAACAGAAATAGTCGATTCCATTTTAGATTCTTTTAATCAAACAGTTACAAATGATAAATATTACTCATGGTTACCCACCCAAATTTATCTGGGGGGAATGTATCAATACAAGCCGAAACTTGGAATAGGAGTTGTAAATAGAAATGTGATTTATCGAAGCAAATTACATTCATCGCTAACATTATCGGCAAATACAACTGTATGGAATAAACTTTCGGCTAGTTTAAGCTGGTCGTATCTAAACAATACATATAAAAATGTGGGTTTAGGATTGGCTTGGCATAGCCGCGGATTACAATTTCATATGGTAAGTGACAATGTTTTAGGAATTATTAAACCCCTGGATACACGCACTCTGAATTTACGTTTCGGATTTGGTTTGTTACTGGGCTGTCCTAAAAACAAGGAAGAGGAACTAAAAATGAGCAATCCGTACGATTCAATGAATAAAGGAAATTGTTATTGGGTTAAAAGATTGGATAAAGATTATAAAAAGAAGAAGAAAAAGATGAAATAATTTCAAGTTTCAAGCCTGCCTGACGGTAGTCAGGTTTCAAGTTTCAAATTTGCCTTTTAATCCTTCTTTTGTTACTTTCGTCTAAACTTTCATATCACAAATACTCATATTAATAAATAAAATTTACTACGATGAAATTAAATCAATTTAAAGCCCTTGTATTAAGAGGTTTATTTCTGTTTTTACTTGCAGGAATAATTATTACAGGCATGGTTTCATGCAACAATTCAGTGCTTAAAGAAGAAGCTCCGATTATTGGCAAAGCCGATCTTAAACTTGAATCCGATCTTATGACTCCTGAAGTTCTTTGGTCGTTTGGCAGACTTGGCGATGTTCAGGTTTCTCCCGATGGAAAGACTTTACTTTATGGTGTTTCTTATTATTCAAAAGAATTGAATAAAAGCAATCGTGAGTTATTTATATTACCTGTTGAGGGTGGTGATCCTTTCCAATTAACGAAAACGGCAGGAGGTGAATACAATGCAATTTGGTCTGTTGATGGACAAAAGATATTTTTCCTTGCTGCTGCTGAAAAAGGGAATGGACTACAAATTTGGTCGATAAATACTGACGGATCAGGAAAAATGCAAATATCAAACGAATCTGAAGGAGTAACTAGTATTTTGCTTGCTCCAAGCGGATCAAAGATTTTGTTTACAAGCGAAATAAAAATTGATCAGAATGTTCATGATATGCATCCTGATTTACCAATGGCCAATGCAAAATTATATGATGACATTATGTATCGTCACTGGGATGTGTGGGAAGATGGTTATTACGGCCATATTTTCGTTGCCGATTTATTAAATGGTAAAGTTGAAAATGCAATAGATATTATGGAGGGTGAACCTTACGAATCGCCATTAATGCCTTTTGGAGGAATTGAAGAAATTACCTGGAGTCCTGACAGCAAAACTGTTGCTTATACTTGTAAAAAACTTAAAGGGAAAGAATACTCTTTAAGTACAAACTCAGATGTTTATTTATATAATCTTGAGAGTGGCGAAACAAAGAATTTTACCGAAGGAATGCCCGGTTACGACTGGCAACCTCTTTACTCACCCGATGGAACAAAACTGGCATGGTTAAGTATGAAACGTGCAGGTTTCGAAGCCGACAAACAACGACTTTTTATTGCTGATTTAGCTACCGGTGAAACGAAAAATTATTCAGAAAATTTCGATCATAGTCCTTTTGGAATGCAATGGACCGATGATAGCAAATCGATTTACTTTGTTGCAGGAGTATTTGCAACACACCAGATTCATAAACTTGATCTGGAAACAGGCGAGATAAAAACAATAACTGAAGGTACGCACGATTATCATTCAGTTGCTGTAGCGGGCGATCAATTAATTGGAACAAAAGTTTCTATGATAAAGCCACAGGAAATTTATGCTGTAAATCCTGAAACCGGCGAAGAAACAGAATTAAGTTTTGAAAATAAACACATTCTTGATCAGCTTACAATGCCAACTGTTGAAAAACGATATGTAAAAACTACAGATGGAAAAGATATGCTAACCTGGGTTATTTTGCCACCACATTTTGATGCTAACAAAAAATACCCTGCAATATTGTTTTGCGAAGGAGGGCCACAATCGCCATTAAGTCAGTTCTGGAGTTATCGCTGGAATTTCTCAATTATGGCATCTAACGATTATGTTATTGTTGCCCCAAATCGTCGTGGTGTAGTAACCATGGGGCAGGAGTGGACCGATCAGATTAGTAAAGACAACAGTGGTCAGGCAATGAAAGATCTTATATCTGCAATTGATGAGGTGAAAAAAGAACCTTATATTGATGAGAAAAGATTAGGAGCTATTGGTGCCAGTTTTGGAGGATTTTCGGTTTACTGGCTTGCAGGAAATCATAACAAACGATTTAAAGCGTTTATAGCACATTGCGGGGTTTTTCATTCCGGAATGGAATTTCTAACAACAGAGGAAGTGTTTTTCGATGCCTGGGAGAAAGGTGGTGCTCCATGGGAAAAAGATAATAAAGCAGCAATGAAATCATATGCCGGATCACCGGATAAATTTGTTCAGAATTGGGATACTCCAATTTTAGTTGTTCACGGCGGAAAGGATTTTAGAATTCCTTATACTCAAGGAATGGCAGCATTTAATTCAGCACGATTGTTGGATGTAAAAGCACGATTCTTATATTTTCCGGAAGAAAATCATTGGGTATTGACTCCACAAAATGGAATTCTATGGCAACGTACTTTCTTCGATTGGTTGGATCAGCATTTGAAAGAATAACCCAAATTATATAAAACAAAAAACCCGGCGAATTTCACCGGGTTTTTGCTGTCCGACCAGGGCTCGAACCTGGACTCTTCTGAACCAAAATCAGATGTGTTGCCAATTACACCATCGGACAATTGATTGAGTGTGCAAATTTAAAAAAAAATAATTGTCTGCAAATATTTTTAAGTGTTTTTTTAACAAACGATTGGATTATCAAACTCGAGATTCAATAATCCAATCAAAAAAAATCATTAATAATATTTAATCATCGTAAGTTACTTTGTAATACTTTTCAAGACCTTCATCGGTCATAATCCAGTATTTATTTACCATCTCATCTACTCTATAGTATTTTTCTTTTTTAATATAATCGAGCTGTTCTTCAATACTTTCATCAAGATATAAAATATAATCTTCAGGTACTTGTACAGTAATATCTACTTCCGGAAATCTCCAGCGATTTTTATCAATCAAAGAATATACAGCATCGAAAAGAATTACTGAATCTTGTTGTACTACTTGGTATTCAATATCATCGGCATTTCGCAATGCTTCTCTTCGATCTGATCCTCGTCCCTTTTTTACTATTTCGATAATAACCTGGTCTGAATTTCCAAGAATAATATCTATTTCAGGAAATGCATATAGATGTTTTTCATCATCTTCATCGTACATTATTTGAAACTCGCTATCGAATATGTAGAATTTAGATGTTGCAAGCGATTTGTCTTCTTGTGCTTTTAAGTATAGTGTTTTATTTGCCGGTTCTTCAACATAAATTCTGTGGTCATCTTTTACCGAAATAGAGTAATGTTTTACCTGTGTGCCAATAATAACAACAAGTACAATTAAACTTAGTAACCATGCAATAAATCCAATTCCTGCAATTGGCCTGTCGTTCGGGCGTAAGCCAAGTAATAGTTTAAATCCTCCGTAAATAATTGCAACCAAAGGTATAAATACAACTAAGACTGCACAAATTGTTACAATCCATATGGTATTTGGATCAACAAAAGAATGGATCATGTCTGTAAAGATCACATGATCATCAATAAAAATATTATTCCAGGGCATAAATGGTTCTCCTATGATCAACGTCCCGGTTAGACCAATAAGAAAACCAACTCCGGCAACTATTAATGCCAAACCGATTACTGCGACAACAAATTTGAAAATAAATCTTATAAAAGCACCAATAGCGTAAATTATACTTTCAAAAAAGTTTCGGGTACGATCGTAATCTCTGGAATTTTTAAAATTCTTAAAGTTGTCCTTTACGGTTTCGTACTCTTTACGCACATTTTTTTCAATATCGGAGATATTAAACCTCTCTCCACGCATATCGAGTTTTTGAGCAGTTGTGTAAGCTGCCGGAAGCAATGCCCATAGAACAATATAAATAACAGCAATAATCCCGAAAACAAATAACAGAACTAAAAATAAAATTCTGATTATTAAAGGATCTATATTTAAATAATTGGCAATTCCTGAACATACACCACCAAGTATTCTGTTATCAGGATCGCGATATAATCTTTTCGTAGATTTTTCATATTGATGATATTCTTTTCCGGTGTCTTCTTCTTCGTTTTCAAAATCTTCCGGGCGACCCATTATCTCAATAACTTCATCAATATCTTCTTTGTTAATTACCTGTTTTTGTTCGCTTAGTTTACTTTGCAGAATTTCTGCAATACGGTGTTCAATATCAGAAATAATCTCTTTTCCTTCTTTATTTGCTGCAAATCGCTGATTGAGAGCAGTCAAATAATTCTGCAAAATCTGATAAGCATCTTCATCTAAATGAAATATAACACCACCTATATTGATTTTTATTGTTTTCTTCATTTCGAATCTGTTTATTTTTGGTTATTAATCGAGTTAACTGCTTCAACAAGTTCTTCCCACGATAACTTAAGTTCATTTAAATGCTCTTTTCCTTTTTCGGTCAGAGTATAATATTTTCGTGGAGGGCCTTGTGTCGATTCTTCCCAGCGATAGCTTAATAACCCGGCATTTTTTTGCCTGGTAAGCAGAGGGTAAAGAGTTCCTTCAACAACAATCATTTTAGCTTCTTTTAATGCTTTAATGATGTCGGAAGTATAGTAATCCTGCTTATAAAGGATGGATAGAATGCAGAATTCCAATACGCCTTTTTTCATTTGAGCTTTTGTATTTTCGAGATTCATAGTTTCTATTTTTTAGTGTAGAAATATTATAACAGTATAATTTTAGAGTCGATTTAAAATTTCATGTTTCTTTTGACATTTTCAAATTCTTCGCGAACTGCTCTTTTAATGTTTTCAATGGTGATAGCTTCCCCGCGCATTTCAAGCTTTTGAGCTGTTGTTGTTGCTTCGGGTATTACAATCCAAAGGATAATATAGATAATTAATCCGGAACCCATTCCTAAAGAAATCAGGATGAAAAGAATTCTGAATAAAATAGGATCGGTATTAAAGTAAGCACTTAAACCACCACAAACGCCACCAAGAATTCTATTATCCGGATCGCGATATAATCTTTTTGTAGTTTTATAGTTCATTCTTTTTCTTTTAGATTTCCAGCTTGCTGAATCGACAGGCTCATTTTTAGTTTCTTCGTCCATAAAGTCTTCGGGTTCGCCCATAATTTTAATTACTTTTAAAACATCATCTTTCATAATTACATCTCTTTTTTGTCCTAATGTTTCGGTAAATAATTCAGAAAGGCGAGCTTCAATATCAGACATTATTTCGTTGCATTCATCTTCACTTACAAATTGTTTTTTTACAGCAATTAAATAAGTGTTTAGCATTTCATATGCATCATCATCTATATGAAATACCAGTCCTCCCAGGTTTATTGTTATTGTTGTCTTCATGTTTTTATTTTATAGTACTATTCAATGCATGTAAGATTGCAATACAAAGATATATAAAAATATTAGTACCATGCAAGACATAGTAGTAAATATTTTATAATACACAGTCTAATCGTTTGAAAATCAATAATAAATTTTTTTATTATTTTTGAAAAAAAATATTAAAAGATGAAAATTCAGGGTTCTTTACTTAGAATGTCGACAGAATTAAACAATCCGGTTGATTATTTTTTGACGATAGGTGATCAGAAAATTCATATGAACAATTTAATAAATAAAGAAATTTCGATTACCTGGTTAGATGAAATTCATTGTATCCGATGTGGCCGGAAAACCAATAAGTCGTTTCATCAAGGATATTGTTTCCCCTGTTTTAGAACTGCTCCCGAAACTGACGTTTGTATTTTAAAACCGGAAATGTGCCGTGCTCATGAAGGTATTTCGCGTGATATGGAGTGGTCGAAAAATCATTGTTTACAAGATCATATAGTATATTTAGCTATTTCGAGTGGATTAAAAGTTGGTGTTACCAGATTAACTCAGGTACCAACACGTTGGATTGACCAGGGAGCGAGTTCTGCGATAAAAATTGCACAGGTCTCTAACAGGTATACTGCAGGAATTATCGAAGTAAATCTTAAAAAATATTTTGCCGATAAAACGAATTGGCGCAATATGCTTACCAATAAAATTGATACAGAAACAAAACTTTTAGAACAAAAAAGTAAAGCTAAAGAATTGGCAAAAAAGGAATTTGTCAAATATTTTACTGACGATGACAGGATTATCGAAATTAATTATCCTGTATTAACATACCCCGAAAAAGTAAATTCGTTTTCTTTTGATAAGGATCAAAAAATTGAAGGGAAATTACTTGGAATTAAAGGACAGTATTTAATTTTTAATGGTGGAGTAGTTTTAAATATTCGAAAGCATAATGGTTATGAGGTGGAGATTAAGTATTAGTAATTATTCAGTGCCTAAAGTTTGAAATGCCTAGAATGCCTAAAATCAGGCAACTTTTATATAGCTGTTAACCTTAAATTTTTTAGGCATTTTTAATTTTAGTTCATTTTAAGTATTTGAAAATCACTCATCATGCTTTTCTATTTCTTTTCTAATCTCATCCTGAATATTTTGCAACTGCTTTTTCTTATTTACTTCACGAAGTTTTTGTGCAGTTTTAGTAAAATATTGATGATTTTTAATAAACTTTAATTGCATTTGATTCCAGTCAAGAATAGAATCAATTTTTTTACGTTCGTGATATTCTTTATACAGGTTAATTGAGACAGGTACAAAGTCGGCTCGTCCCAGGTAATCCAAATCAGCATCACACATAATTTCTTCTAATAAATTTTTTGGTTCGGGAGGCATTTGTGTTGCCAGGATCAAACGACAAATACGTTCAATTTGCTCTGTCGAATATTGATATTCAGGAAGGATTTTCTTAGCTAATTTAGTACCTTCCTCTTCGTGAGTATCATAATTTATAAGGTGCCCCATGTCATGAAATAGAGCAGCTGTTTTTAAAATTAACATTTCTTCTTCCTTAACTCCTTCGGCACGACCTATAAGTTCGACCTCTGTAACAACATCAATGGTATGTTTTACATTATGATAATATAAATTATCAGGTAGCCCGTTTTCCAGTTTACTTAATACAAACTCTTCCACATCATTAACACGTAACAACTGGAGATGTATAAAGAAATCTTCATTTGGAATCTGACCTTTTAAGTCGGAAGATAAATGTGGCATAAATCCTTCAACGAAATACATATCAATTTCTCCTTTATATTTTACAGGCATTTTACCCCTGTATTGGCATATAAAGAAATCTTTAATTAACATATATGTATTTTCGGTTATGTTTATTTTCCCAGGTTCTCCTGAAGCTTCCATTCTACTGGCTGTATTCACTGTTCCTCCCCAAATATCGTATGATATTTTACTTTTACCTAATACTCCGGCAACAACAGGGCCCGTGTCAATACCAATTCTCAAATCCCAAATATGTTCAGAATCATCCTGGTTTTGTCTCTTTAACTCTTTCATAAAACTTTGCATTTCAATTGCTGCCAAAACCATTTCTACAGGATTTGTCCTGTTTTTAACAGGTATTCCTCCGGCACACATATATGCATCGCCAATTGTTTTAATTTTCTCGATATTATATTTTTCAACTACAGTGTCGAACTGAAGAAAAAATCTATCCAGCTCATCAATTAGAAGTTCCGAATCCATTTGTTCGGCGATCTTTGTAAATCCCTGGATATCTGAAAACAATACCGTTACCATATTGTAATGATATGGCCCTGCCTTTCTTCCTGATTTTAATTCTTTTGCTGTTGTTTTTGGCAGAACTCTTTCTAGTAAATTGTCAGATTTTTCTTTTTGTATAACAACTTCTTCGGTTCGCTCATGTATAATATTTTCTAATCTAAATCGCTCCCGCGCAAAATAATATGCTCTCCACTTACCAATTAAGATAAACAGTAGTAGTGCTGAAATAATGTAGATAGTAAATGCTGTTTTTGTTCTGTAAAAAGGAGGTTTTATCGAAAATTCATAGCTAATTTCTTTTGAAATAGTATCGAAAATATTTTTAGCTCTTAATCTAAACTTATATTTGCCCTCGAAAAGATTTGTGTACTCTTTGAAATTTGATTCTGACCAGCTTGACCATCCGCCAGCTGGCGGATCAAATCCTTCCAGCTTATATTGATATAGAATCTGGTCTTCACTTTCATAATTGGGTGCTGAGAATTCGAATACAACTGTATTCAGGTTATAAGCGAAGGGACTGTGAGATTTGTTATCAGAACAAGATTTTCCGAAAGGTAACAGACAAATGACAGAATCTTTCCCAATGGCTATTTTATGTAAAATAGCTGAAAAAGGTTTATCAAAATGAATTTCCTGATTTAAATCGAGACGTATTAAACTTTCAAAACCTCCAAACCAAACTATTCCATTTTCATCAGGGAGAATTGATGTAATAAAGAAATCTTTTATTCTGTTAAGCGGCAGGGGGCGTAAAGTTTTTAGAGAATCATTTTTATAATTCTTAACCAAAGTTTTATTACGAGAATGATTCTTGCCAATAATATTTAACCATAAATTATTCTGATTATCTTCAACAATCGGATAAACCCAGTTTGTTTGGTTAACAAAGTCAATTCCAAGCGAAGTATCTTTATAGAATTGTTGATTAGAATTATTAAATCGGTAAATACCCTGTGATGTAGAGAATAGAATCCCATCACTTATAGCATAAAGATTAATCCATTCAAGGTTTTCAGGCAGGATGTTTTTATTGTTATAATGTTTAAATTTTAGATTCTTTGAATATTTCTCGAAAGGATCAATTTTATATACTCCATTTTCATTACTTGACAACCAAACCGTACCATCCTGATCTTCAGCAATACTCGTGATTTTGCCATTAATGCCTGTTATTTTTTTTTCGATAATGAGTATTCCCCCGGTATATCTTATGGCTGAAAATCCATCATTATATCCTAGAAAAATATAAGAAGGGTTCTTTTTTGAACGAAGAACACTTGTTATCTCATCTGCTTCGCGATTGTAAAACAGATAGCCTTTTTTACCAACTATTTCATAAATTCCCTTTGAACATGAAACAAACAAGCGATCATTAAACTGATGAAAATCATAACAAATTGATTTAATTTCTTCAACTGCTTCGAAATTCGTGCAATCAAAACAGGTTTTACTTTTTTCATCATTAAAATAACCATAAACGCCGAGGGATGTTGCAACATATAGAATATTTTTAAATTTGATAACAGATTTAACATTTCCTTTTAATCCGTGGTTTTTGCTAAAATAGCTGTATGGCGAAGGAATTTCTATTCTGCTAATTCCCTGGTTGTGTAAGGCCCATAAGTTATTATTTTGATCTGCAAACAAATAATTAACCGACAAGTTAAAAAGACCGCTATGTTCATCAATTACAGATACTACTTCGCCACTTTTATTAATTACTATAATGCCGGATAGCGCAGTACCGATTGCATAGTTATCATTATTTAATTTACAAGCTTTTGAGTAAACATTTTCTTCCAGAAACTTATCTGCATTTGTTTTAAATGGTTCAATCGAATAATTGTCAAACAAGAAAAAACCTCGATCTTTAGCAGTTTTGATAAGAATTTGTCCATTAAACGGCAGGATGTCTATTACATTCTTTTCCGCAAAAAATGAACTTCCGGGCAATAATCTAAATTCATTGTTTATTAATTTAAAGATTCCTTCACCTTTTTTTTCCAGGAAAATTTGATCATGAATCTTAAAAAGTTCCAGTTCAACATTACTTGAATCTACAATTTCTATATATTTTCCGGTCCACTTAAAAAGTATTTTTCCATTACAAAAAAAGATATGGTTTTGATGTGAAAAAACCTGTTCTATTTGATCAAGAGGAGGCAATTCTGATTTAGAAGAATCAATTAGTGAAAAGAATTTGGGTTTGCCGGAATTATTATTAGAAATAAATCCAAAATCGTTAAATGTACCTACGTAAATAATACCATTGTTATCAACATCCATGTATGGGATCCCGGGAACCTTTATTATTTCCCAGAAATTACCATCATACTGAATAATTCCATTGGTATTTCCAATATATGTTATTCCATTAAAATCCTGAATTATCGAAAAATTATTATTGCTAAAACCATAATTGTTTAGAACTATTCGTTGTATATATGGGCTGCCAATATTATTTTCATAACTTTTTAATGGAAAAAGGATTATAAAAATTACAAGTAATAAGGAAAAAAATATTGTATTTTTACTAAAATTTATTTTAAAATACATATCTTGGTTTTTTGGAAGCAGATAAAACCTAATTTTATAAGTTGTAAGATAAGAATTTTTTTTATTTGATAACATTGATTTAAAATAAATATACCTGTTTATGAAAGATGATAATCATATTATTTTAATTCCCTGGGACTTTACACCTGTTGCGGAGTGTGCATTGCAGCATGGTTTTAAATTTGCCGAAAAGGCAAAAAGCAAAAAAATTGTTTTAATTCATATTATAAAAAATGAAAAAGAACACGATGAGGCTGTAGAAAAACTAAAACAGGTTGTAAGTGAAAATCAAGGTAAAAACGGTTTAGAAATAGGAGCTCTTGTTCGTAAAGGAAGTATATTTACTACTATTAGTGAAGTTGCAACCGAAATTAATTCAGAATTAGTTGTAATGGGAACTCATGGATTACGGGGAATGCAAAAACTTACCGGGAGTTGGGCGTTGAAAGTAATTATTAACTCGAAAGTTCCTTTTGTTGTAATTCAAGAACCTCCAAACGAAACAGATTTAAAAGATATAGTATTTCCTCTCGATTTTAAAAAAGAAAGTAAGGAAATGCTTAATTGGGTAAATTATTTACACAATTATTTTAGTCCAAAGTTTCATATAATAAAGCCAAATACTACTGATGTTGGGTTTATAAAAAGAATAAAAGCAAATATTGTTTTCTCAAGAAAATTTATGGATGGTAAAGGTATTGATTACGAAATACACACTGCCGAAGGGAAAAAAAGTTTTCCTGTGGAAATTATGGATTATGGGATAGACATTAATGCCGATCTTATATTGATCCTTTCGACAAAAAACATTGGTATAACAGACTATGTTTTGGGAGCCCATGAGCAATATGTAATTGCAAATAGTTCTAAGATTCCCGTTATGGTTGTTAATCCTCGTGACGATTTAATGAAATTGGAAGCTTATTATTAAAAAAGATATTTATTTAAATAATCATATGTGGATGACTAATTATGTCATCCTCTTTTTTTGAAATTAATATGGAATTAGTATTTGCAACAAACAACCGACACAAATTAGAAGAAATCCAAAATTTGCTTGGTAATAAGATTAAGTTATTAAGTCTGAAAGACATATCGTTTTTTGAAGAAATTCCTGAGGATTATGATACACTTAAGGAAAATGCACAACAAAAAGCTCGGTATATTTATGATAGATATGAACTCAATTGTTTCGCCGACGATACAGGATTGGAAATAGACTATCTGAATGGTGCTCCCGGAGTTCTATCTGCCCGTTATGCTGGAGAATCTTGTTCCTTTGAAGACAATATCGTAAAAACATTAAAAGAACTTGATGGTGTAGAAAATCGAAAGGCAAGGTTTAGAACTGTTATATCTTTGGTTCTTGATGGTAAAGAACACTATTTTGAAGGAGCAGTTGATGGGGAAATTCTTACAGAGAAACATGGAGATAGTGGCTTTGGTTATGATCCAATTTTTAGACCTGTAAGTTTCGATAAATCGTTTGCTGAAATGGATATGGACGAGAAAAATAAGATAAGTCATAGAGCCAGGGCTGCGCAAAAGTTGGTCGATTTTTTATTAGATCGGTAATTCTGCAATATTTTTTTTATAAATGGGTTATTAAAGTAAAATTCTTTAGATGAAAAAGAACCTTGCTATCCTGATAATATTTATTACTGTTTTTTCATGGTCTGTAAAAGCACAAATTGGTGTTGGCGAATGGCGCGACCATTTACCATTTTCTTATTCAATAGCTGTTACACAATCTCCAACGAAAGTTTATACGGCTTCAGAAAATGGAGTCTTTTCTTATAGCAAAAGAAATCAAAATATAGAAAAGCTTACCAAGGTAAATATTCTTTCAGATATTGGCGTTTCTTCAATTGCTTATTCTGACGAAAATGAAGTTTTGCTTGTGGCTTATTCAAATGGGAATGTCGATTTAATTTTTGAAAACGAAGTTTTTAATTTATCGGATATTAAACGGGAAATGATTAGTGGAAGTAAATCGATAAATCATATATTATTTGTTGATGAATACGCATATCTTTCTTGCGGCTTTGGGATCGTTGTAATAAATATTGAGAAAAGGGAAGTAAAGGAAACGTATTATATTGGCAATTTAGGAAGTCTTGTGCATGTTAATCAATTAGTTCTGAATAATGATTCTCTATATGCAGCAACAAACGAAGGTGTTTTTATTGCAGATTTTACAAATACCAACCTTGTTGATTATTCAAACTGGCAATTAATAACTGAGATTCCAAATTATTCTTCGAAATTTAATTCAATTTATGTAAATGATGACAAGATACTGGTTAACCAGGTTAATGAGTTATTTAATGATATTGTACACTCGTACGATGGGGAAACATGGACAACATTTATTAACGATTATAATTCTATACGTGAAATAAAAAATGCAAACTCATCTGTACTGATAGTCACTAATAGAAATATTTTAATCTATAATACAAATTTTGTTTTTCAAGATTCAATATCACAATCGGATATCCCAAATTTTAATCCCTACGATGTTGTTTTAAACGAGGACAATATTTATTGGATTGCTGATAAAGGAAAGGGTTTAGTAAAGTATCAGGGTGGTAACATTGAGGAAATAATGCCAAATGCTCCTTATTTACCAGATGCTTTTTCCATTGATATTGATAACAACAGAGTTTTAGTTACTGCCGGAGGATTAACACCTGCTTGGGGTAATGCTTTTCTTAATGGAGCTGTATTTTCATTCGAGGCTGAACAATGGCGAACAATGATTAATTATGATGCTCCGGATTATATTACAATAAAAATTGATCCTTATAATAGCGATCACTTTTTTGCCGGGAGTTGGGGTGGCGGACTGATCGAATATAGAAATAACGAGATAGTTGAAACATACAAAGAACATAATAGTACTTTACAAACAATTATTCCAGGAGCAGATTTTTATCGTATAGGAGGCATTGCTTTTGATAGTGATAATAATTTATGGGTAACTAATTCGAGTGTTGAAAATCCTATTTCGGTAAAGAAAAGTAATGTTGTAGGTATGGATGCTTGGCAAGATTTTAATTATGATGAAAAAATTAGCAACATCTTGGTCGGTGATATAATAGTAACAGAGAATGACCACAAATGGGTAATATTACCTTCTGGTAATGGTTTGTTTGCTTTCGATAATAATCAGACTATTGATAACGAAAATGACGATTTGTTTAAGAAATTGAGTGTTGTTGATGAAAACGGGAAAATAATTTCTAATAATGTGTACTCAATTGCAGAAGATTTAGATGGTGATATTTGGGTTGGAACAGATCAAGGAATTATAGTTTATTATTATCCTGAAAATGTTTTCGAAGATTCTGATTTTCATGCGCAACGAATAATACTTACAATTGGTGATGTTACTCAATATCTTTTAAATACAGAAGTGATTACATCAATTGCAATTGATGGAGCTAATAGAAAATGGTTAGGGACCCAAAGTTCCGGTGTATATCTTGTTTCAGAAGATGGAACAGAAGAAATATATCATTTTACAGAAGGGAATAGTCCATTACTATCTAACCGGATTAATGACATTGGGATTAATCATGAAACCGGTGAAATATTTTTTGCAACCGATAAAGGATTGATTTCTTATCGAGGTTCGGCTACAATGGGTAGCGATGAGTTCCGAGATGTATATGTTTATCCTAATCCTGTACGAGAAGATTATGAAGGAGATATTACCATAAGAGGACTGGTTTCTGATGTTAATGTTAAGATAACCGACATAAGTGGGAATATTGTGTATGAAACCACTGCCGAAGGAGGACAGGCAACATGGAATGGCAAGAATTTTTCGGGGAGCAGAGTTAGCACAGGGGTTTACCTGGTATTCTGCTCAAACGAGGATGGTTCAAAAACTCATATTACCAAACTCTTATTTATAAAATAGCCCGACACATACCTTCTGGTAGTCATTACGACCAAACAAAAGAGATAGCTTCGCTTTGCTCGCTATGACTGCTATGGATTTATTTTTAAACTACTCCAGGTATTTTTAAGGTCAACGCTAATATTAGTTTCAGGAGTTTGTTCTTTGTTATTAATCAAAATAGATTTTACGCCAACTTGTTCCTTCAAATAATCCGATAGTTCTTTATAAGTAACATCTCCTTTTGTATCCTGAAGTTTCTTAAGCAAAAAATAAGTGAACATTCCATGTTGTTTTTCTTTATGTGGCAATGAAGACTGATCACCACTACTCGCTGCGAAAACAATCATGTTACCTCTAAAAATATTTTCTTTGGGCTTTACTTTTACACCACGTGCTGCAACTAATCCCTGATTACGTGCTCCACCGCTGAAGCAGGCATCCAAAAACACGGTAACCCGTAAGGTTGGATATTCAGTTAACTTGGCATAAACATCGCTTAATTTTAATGCAAATTCAAGATCGGATCCACTTACATCTACGGGTATTAAATGAGGTTCTTGTGTCTTTTCATCAGGGAACCCATGTCCTGCATAATAAAAGAAAATTTCTGCTTTCCCTTTAGTAACATTTGCAATCATGTTAATTTTATTAAGATTACGATGCATTTGAATAGCTCTTGCATTTGTGTTGAAAATGATATTTTCTTCAGGAATACCCAACACGTGAATTGCATATTGTTTAAATATTTCGGCATCACGTTCAGCAAAATCTACATCTGATTCAGATCTTAAGTTTGTTTGGTATGAGCTGTAATCTTCGTTCCCAACTATTAAGGCATATCGGTTTGGATTAGGTTTTATTCCCATAGATTTAATCTGATCAACATCAATAACCGCGGGAGCAACTACAACCGGAGTTGAATATGTCGTAACAGGAGCTGTATATGTAGTTTTTACAGATTCGGTTGTCTGTACAGGAGTTTCAGCTACATACGGAGTAGGGTTCTTTTCTGTAGAAGTTTTCTGAACAAACTGTGTGCCGGCAATTCCCAGATTAGATATATCCCAAATATTTAAATCATAAGTAAAATCTGATGTAATAATTCTTTTTCCATCAGGACTAAAATTAGCGGCTAATACTTTATCTCTTTGTCTTTCGGAGGCATGGAGCATTTTACCGGTTTTAACTTCCCAGAGAATAAAGAACTTGTCGTATCCTCCACTTAATAAATATTGGCCATCACCACTAAAAGTAATGTATTGTAATATGTGTTTATGTCCAAGAAGACTTTTTTGTAAAATTCCATTTTTCCAAATATTTATCTTTTTATCATCACCACCACTTGCCAGTATTTGTCCATTAGGACTATAAGCTACATTTCTAACCCAACCATGGTGTGCCTTTGGTATTGTTCGAATTTCATTACCTCCGGGTATATTCCATTCTTTTATAGTTTGATCTGCACCACACGATGCAAGTTTTTTTCCATCAGGACTGAATGTAACAGACGAAACCTGGTCACGATGACCTTTCAAATCACGAAGAAAAGTACCTTGATTTAAATTCCAAAGTTTTACCATTTTATCAATACTTCCTGTAGCAATATATTTTCCATCAGGACTAATATCTAAAGAAAGGATATGATCACGATGACCTTTCATTTCGCGAACCATATTACCCGTTTTGTAATCCCAAACCCGAACCCGTTCGGTACGACCCGCTGAAACTAAGTATCGGGCATCGGGAGTAAATTTTAGAGCTAAAGGCCAGTCACGGTTAATAAGTTCGTTTATAATACTTCCGGTTTTTGCATCCCATATAATAATTTTATCGTCAACACCCCCCGTAGCAATATATTTCCCATCAGGGCTATATGCCGAACAAAGAATCTTATGCCCTCGTTTAATAAAAGTTGTAGATTTATTTACCTGGGCTACACTTGTTATAGAAAACAAGATTAATATGCTTAGACTTAGTATTTTTGTTTTCATATACATGAATATTTAAGTTCTTTTCAATCAAAAAGTTATATAAAACAGCGTTAAGGTTAAACAAAAGTGCAAATAATATACCACTTTTTAATCCCGAAGTCAAGTTTATTTGATTAAATATTATTTATTGGTGATTATCAGCAAGGAAGGAACTGTTTAATATTTTATTTTTTTCAAATCAAAATTTAAGCAAAAGATTAGATATTTTTGTATTGAACATTAAGTGAATGTAAGATGCTGTATAAAACCAGGGGAATAGTTTTAAATCATATTAAATATTCCGAAACAAGTATAATTGCGACTATTTACACAGAAAGTTTTGGCAGACAATCATACATAATAAACGGAGTTAGAAGTAAGAAGGCTAAGGTTAAGGCGAACATCTTTCAGCCTCTTTTTTTACTAAATATGGAGGTTTATCATAAACCAAAAAGAGACCTTCAAAGAGTTAAAGAAATTCAAAATGCGTTTGTTTTTAGTAATTTACCTTATGACCTTAAAAAAAGCACTTTAGCCATATTTATTGCTGAGATTTTATATAAAACTATTCAGGAACAAGAATCAAATCATGAACTTTTCGAATATTTGTTTAATTCTATTCAATTGCTTGACTTAAAAGAAAAGGGATTGTCTGGTTTCCATATTTATTTTCTTATTCATTTAACAAAGTACCTGGGTTTCTTCCCAAATAATAATTACTCCGAAACAAATTGCTATTTTGATTTAAAAGCAGGCAGTTTTATGCAAATAAAACCTATGCATCTTTCTTATTTAGAAAAAGATCAGAGTAAGATTTTTAGTCAGATGTTAGAGTTTTCGGAGAATCAGCACGAAGACTTAAGAATGAATTATAAAGAACGAATTCAACTGTTAGAAAAGATTCTTGAATATTATTCTTTACATATTGAAGGTGTAAAAAGTATTAAATCTTTGGATGTTTTTAAAGAGGTTTTTCATTAATCAACAAATTTTATTAAATCATATTTCATTATTTATTAATAAAACCAAATATTGATTATATTTGGTTTTGTGTTTTACCAATTGTTGAATTTTTATCCTACATCCTAATGCAGATTATTAATTCCATAGTAACCTGGCTAAATTTTAAACGATTATATCAAATCGATTTATTTAAAAAATTCCCCTATGATGCCCAGCGTGAAGTGCTTTTTAATTTAATTGATATATCCAGAAAGACAGAATTTGGAGAAAAATATGATTTTAAATCAATAGATAGTATAGAAAAATTTCAGGAAAGAGTCCCTGTTCATTCTTATGAAGATTTTAAACCATATATCGATCGGTTATTAAAAGGTGAACAAAATGTATTATGGCCAACAGATATAAAATGGTTTGCAAAATCTTCCGGTACAACAAATGACAAAAGCAAATTTATACCGGTTTCCAGAGAAACACTTGAAGACACACATTTCCGGGGCGGGAAAGATATTCTGGCTTTATACACAAACCATTATCCGGAAACAGGTGTGTTTAAAGGAAAAGGATTGACTCTCGGTGGTAGTCACCAGATAAATAAGATAAATAACGAATCTTTTTATGGTGATTTATCAGCAATTTTAATTGAGAATCTTCCGTTCTGGACATATTTTATTAAAACTCCTAACCAGGAAATTGCTCTTATGAGTGAGTGGGAAGAGAAACTGGATAAAATTGCCAGTGCAACACTTAAAGAAAATGTAACAAACATAGCAGGTGTTCCTTCGTGGATGCTTGTTTTAATTAAATATATTCTCGATTTAACAGGCAAAGACAATATTTTGGAAGTTTGGCCCAATTTGGAACTGTTTACTCACGGAGGAGTGAGCTTTGAGCCATATCGTGAACAATTTAGAAAGCTTATTCCTGGTTCAAAAATGAATTATCTTGAAACCTACAATGCTTCGGAAGGATTTTTTGCAATTCAAGATTACCCGGAAGAAAACGATATGCTTTTAATGCTTGATTATGGAATTTTCTATGAATTTATTCCTGTGGAAGAAATCGACAAACCAAATCCTAAAATACTGCATATCGATGATGTAGAGCTTAATAAAAATTATGCAATTGTAATTTCAACAAATTCCGGATTATGGCGATATCTTATTGGCGATACGGTTACTTTTACATCATTATATCCACATAAAATAAAGATTAGTGGCCGCACAAAACACTTTATCAATGCCTTTGGCGAAGAAGTAATTATTGATAATGCCGAGAAAGCTTTAAAGGAAGCTACTGTTCAAACGGGAGCATTAATTAGAGACTATACTGCAGCACCTGTTTTTATGGATGAAGGGAAAAAAGGAGGGCATCAGTGGCTAATAGAGTTCGAAAAAATGCCAGATGACATTAATAAGTTTATCGATATTTTGGATATTACTTTACAAAAAGTAAATTCCGATTATGAAGCAAAACGCTATAAAGATATTGCTCTTGAGAAGCTTGTGGTTACCATAGCAAAAGAAAAATTGTTTTATAATTGGTTAAAAGCCAAAGGAAGAATTGGTGGTCAGAATAAAGTTCCCCGGCTTGCAAACAGTCGTGAGTATATTGATGAACTGTTAATGCTTAACCAAAAAATGTAATTTATACCTATGCTTATATCTTGCATCCTATCCATATTAGTTAGTATGATTTTTTCGGTTTCGCAACCGGGATATGTTCTCGAAAAGGAACTGGATTATAAAGCCAACTTTTTTACAAGCGACCAGTTAGGTAATTTGTATATTATTAAAAATACAGAATTACAAAAAGTTGATTTTGAAACCAATCGTGGAGGAAGTTATAGCAATACACTATCTGGCAATATAAGTGCCGTTGATGTTTCAGACCCTTTCAGAACGCTTTTATTTTATAAAGATTTTAATAAAATTGTTTTTCTTGACAAAAATCTTTCAGAGATTATTAGCCCTATTATTCTGGATGATTTGGGATATTATAATGTTTTGTCGGTATGTCAATCTGTTAATGGAGGATTTTGGTTATTTGATCAAAGTTTAAGTCAGTTGGTATATATCGATAAAAACCTGAACACTGTAAAGAAAAGCTCTCAACTGTCTGATTTGCTCCGTCAAAATATTGAGCTAAAGCAGGTTTTCATGCTGGAAAAAAATGACTATATTTATCTGGGCATTAACGGCGAAGGAGTCTTGTTATTTGACAATTATGGCACGTATTTAAAGACTTTCCCTTTGCTAAACAGTGGTGTATTTCAGGTAAGTAATGGAATAATATCTTATTATAAAAAGGGGAAATTGTATTTTTATAATACAAACAATTTTACTGAAAATAATATTACATTGCCAAAACATGATTGTATACAAGTAAGGCTTGAAAATAAAAGATTATTTATACAAACCAAAGAGAAAATATTTATTTATAAATTGAATAATTTTTAGAGGATTCTATAGTGAAAAAGAAAAGAACGGAAAAAGATGAAAGTTTAAAAAGAATACATCGCAAATCAATATTATTTAATAAAAGAGAAATACAAGCAATTGAGCATTATTGTCAAAAATATAAAATCAAGAACAAATCGAAGTTTATGCGGGAGATGATAATAACATCGATACTTAAAAAATTCGATGAAGATTATCCCTCGTTATTCGAAATGAAACCTACTTTATTTAATCAGAATTTGAAAAGAAAAATTTAGGATATGACAAAAGATAATTCAAATGGAGCAATGCATATAGCCATTGCCGGTAATATTGGTTCAGGTAAAACCACGTTGGCAGGTTTATTATCAAAGCATTACAACTGGGATGCGCATTACGAGGATGTTGATGATAATCCATACTTAAACGATTTTTACGAAGACATGCAACGCTGGTCGTTTAACCTACAGGTATATTTTTTAAATAGTCGTTTAAACCAGATTTTGAATATCAGAAAATCGGGAAAAACGGTTATTCAGGACAGAACAATATATGAGGATGCATATATTTTTGCTCCAAACCTTCATTCAATGGGCTTAATGTCGACTCGTGATTTTGAAAATTATTTTACGCTTTTTAATTTAATGACCTCATTGATTCAGCCGCCGGACGTTTTAATTTACCTTAGAGCAACAGTCCCTACGCTAGTTAACCAAATTCAAATGCGAGGAAGAGAATACGAAAATTCGATTAGGTTAGATTATCTGAAAAGATTAAACGAGAGATATGAGGCATGGATTGGGTCATATAATTTAGGGAAATTGTTAATTATTGATGTAGATAATTTGAACTTTACCGAAGTAAAAGAAGATTTAAGAAGCGTAATCAACAAAATTGACGCAGAGATTCACGGACTATTTTAAAATTGCATAATATATAAAACCAAAAAGGAGCGCAATTTTGCGCTCCTTTTTTCAATATAATAGTAGAATCTAATTTAATACTCCCAACTTTTTTCCAATTTTAGTAAAAGCTGCTACAGCTTTATCTAAATGTTCTTTTTCATGCCCGGCAGAAATTTGAACTCTTATTCTGGCCTGTTCTTTTGGAACAACAGGATAGTAAAATCCAATTACATAAATTTCTTCTTCTAGCAATTTTGCTGCAAATTCTTGCGATAATTTAGCATCGTAAAGCATTACAGCTAAAATGGCCGATTTGCTTGGTTTAATATCGAAACCGGCATCAAGCATTTTCTGTTTAAAATATTTCGTATTTTCTACCAGTTTGTCGTGTAAATCATTCGATTCTTCGAGCATTTTAAAAACTTCTATGCCCGCAGCAGCAACAGCAGGAGGAATTGAATTTGAAAATAAATATGGACGCGAACGCTGGCGTAACATATCAATTATTTCTTTTCGACCTGTAGTAAATCCTCCGATTGCACCACCAAATGCTTTACCTAAAGTACCGGTAATAATATCTACTTTCCCTCTTAAATTAAAAAGCTCCGAAACACCTTTTCCTGTTTTACCGACTACTCCTGCAGAATGGCATTCATCAACCATTACCATTGCATCGTATTTTTCTGCTAACTCATAAATTTTATCTAAAGGAGCAACATGTCCGTCCATTGAGAAAACACCATCAGTAACAATTATTCTAAAACGATATTTCTGAGCAATTTTAAGCTGATATTCCAGGTCTTCCATATCGGCTGATTCGTAACGTAACCGATTTGCTTTACAAAGTCTTACTCCATCAATAATAGAAGCATGATTCAGAGTATCGGAAATAATAGCATCCTCACTGGTTAATATTGGTTCAAAAACACCACCATTTGCATCAAAAGCTGCAGCATACAGAATTGTATCTTCAGTACCAAAATAATCAGCAATACGTTTTTCAAGCTCTTTATGCAAATCTTGTGTTCCACAAATAAAACGAACCGACGACATTCCATAACCATGCGAGTCCAGTGCATCTTTTGCAGCCTGAATCAGGCGTGGATGATTTGATAATCCAAGATAATTATTGGCACAAAAATTTAGTACTTTTTGGCCTGTATTAATCTTAATGTCGGCTTTTTGAGAGCTGGTAATTATGCGTTCCTTTTTATACAAACCGGCATTTTCGATAGCTTCAAGTTCCGTTTTTAAATGTTCTTTTATCTTCCCGTACATCTTACCCTTAATTTTTTAATGTTTTTTAAAACAGAGAAATTATATTAATTGGTCTGTATGATCAAATTGGCTGCAAATGTAATGTAAAATTCAGCATAAAATACCGATTATTTTCATGTTTAAGATCACTAATTCTGTCTGATATTCCGGTATATAAAAAGTAATCTTTTCATTTATATTACAAGTTTTTACACTATTTGTTTAATATAAGTAAAAAAGCGGTTTGTTCCGCAAATATGGCTGATTAAAGCAAAAGTACTCATCTCATATTTTTTGAAGATGTAGCTGGAATACTATTGTTAATGACTAACACAGAGCCTTTATTCATTTGGGTCAGGAAATGATGCAATTTTAGATTTTTTTTTATCTTTATCGCCGCAAGAAAAAAACAAACCTATGCAAAACCAAAAAGACATTACAATTATCGGAGCAGGCATCATGGGTGCTACTTTGGGTTTAATTATGAAAAAACTGATGCCTGAAGCTAAAATAGCTATTTATGAAAAACTTGATGAGGTTGGATCAGAAAGCTCTGACTCCTGGAATAATGCAGGAACAGGTCATTCTGCCTTTTGCGAGTTAAATTATACTCCTGAGCAGGAAGATGGAACTATAAATATTGATAAAGCCCTCGATATAGCTTCATCGTTTGAAGTTTCAAGGCAGTTTTGGGCTTACTTAAAAGAACAAAACATTTTACCGGAACCTTTTATTAAAACTGTTCCCCACATGAGTTTTGTCTGGGGAGAAGATAATATTTCTTTTCTCAAAAGAAGGCATGAAGCCATGACCTCTTATGCTCTTTTCGAAAACATGAAATATTCAGAAGATTTTGATGAAGTAAAGTCCTGGGTTCCGATGATGATGAAAAACAGAGACAGAAGTGAAAGAATGGGAGTTACAAGGATGCAGGCTGGTACTGATGTTAATTTTGATATTATCACAAGAGGAATTATGGCATACCTGAATAACTGTGAAGGCGTAGAGGTTCTTGTGAATCATAAGGTAAAAAATTTTAGTAAGCAAATTGATGGAAGCTGGAATATAAAAGTTAAGGATACTAAATCTGGTAAAACAAAAACTTCAAACAGCAAATTTGTTTATATAAGTAGCGGTGGAGGTTCGTTGCCAATGTTACAAAAATCAGGTATTAAAGAGGGGAAGGGATATGGTGGATTTCCTGTGAGTGGTAAATTTATGCGATGCAAAAATCCTGAAATTATTAAAGAGCATAATGCAAAAGTATACGGTAAGGCGGCTGAAGGTTCGCCTCCAATGTCGATGCCTCACCTTGATGACAGAAGAATTGATCGTGAAGATTCATTATTGTTCGGGCCTTACGCAGGAATGTCGATGAAATTTTTAAAAACCGGTTCAATTCTTGATTTGATCGGATCGTTAAGATTTGATAATATCAAACCTATGCTTGCTGTAGCATGGCACGAATTTGGGTTAATTAAATATCTTGTGGGACAAGTAATGCAATCGCACAAAGCAAGGTTTAAATTTCTTAGAATATATTTCCCGGATGCCAGCGAAAAAGACTGGGAATTATATACTGCCGGCCAGCGTGTGCAGATTATGAAAAAAGACAAAGAAAAAGGCGGCGTATTAAAGTTGGGTACAGAAATTATTAATAGCGCTGATGGAAGCTTAGCCGCATTACTGGGTGCTTCTCCGGGAGCATCAACGGCTGTTACGACGACGTTTGAAATTCTTGAAAAATGTTTTGCAGAACAACTGAAATCTGAAGACTGGAAAAGCAGAATAGCTGAAATGATACCAACTTATGGAAAATCATTGGTTGATGATCCACAGCTTTGTAGAAATACAAGAAAAGCAACCGCTAAAGAA
>JAIORB010000143.1 GCA_021108325.1 Bacteroidales bacterium
TAACAAGAGAAAAGATGAATTTAACAAAAAAGAGACTGCCTTTTTCGACAGCCCCTTTTTTATTTATTTCTTTTTTTCCCCACCTGTCGGTTGGTCAGGTTTATTTTTTTTCTCCGGTCTAGGCAATAATGCCTTTCTGGAAAGTTTCAATTTCCCGTTTCGTTGGTCAATTTCAATTACTTTAACTTCAACTTCATCACCCTCTTTTAATACTTCTTCAACTTTATCAAGTCTTCTCCATTCAATCTCTGATATATGAAGTAGGCCATCTTTACCAGGCAAAATTTCAACAAAAGCACCAAAAGCAACAATTGATTTAACAGTTCCCTGGTAAACTTTACCAACTTCAGGAACTTCAGTAATACCATTTACACGTTTAAGTGCTGCATCAATAGCGTCTTTATCTTCGGCAAATATATCTACATAACCAACTTCTCCTTCCTGAGTAATTGTAATGGTTGCTCCTGTTTTTTCCTGAATATCCTGAATTACTTTTCCACCAGGACCAATAACAGCACCAATCATTTCTTTAGGAATTGTTATTTGTACAATTCTTGGAGTATGTGGTTTATAGTCGGCTCTAGGTTCTGAAATGGTTTTAATCATTTCGCCTAATATATGCATTCTACCTTGATTAGCTTGTTCTAAAGCTTGAGAAAGTATTTCGTATGATAAACCTTCAACTTTAATATCCATTTGGCAAGCTGTAATGCCATCAGCGGTTCCTGTTACTTTAAAATCCATGTCTCCTAAGTGATCTTCATCACCAAGAATATCTGACAATACAGCATATTTACCGGAATCTGTATCGGTAATTAAACCCATTGCAATACCTGAAACTGGTTTTTTTATTTTAACACCGGCATCCATTAATGCGAGAGTACCTGCACAAACTGTTGCCATTGATGATGAACCGTTTGATTCCAGAATATCAGAAACAATACGAATTGCATAAGGATTTTCTTCTCCGTTAGGCACCATTCCTTTTAGTGCCCGATATGCAAGATTTCCATGTCCCACTTCACGTCGGCCTACGCCCCGATAAGGACGAGCATCACCAGTTGAAAATGGTAGAAAATTATAATGCAACACGAATTTATCTTTTCCCTGCACTAATACCTGATCAACAACTTTCTCGTCTAGTTTTGTTCCTAAAGTTACAGTTGTTAAAGATTGTGTTTCTCCACGAGTAAATACAGCTGAACCATGAGCAGCTGGCAAATAATCAACTTCGCTCCATATAGGACGTATTTCATTAGTTTTACGGCCATCTAATCGCATACCTTCGCTTAATATCAGATTACGAACCGCTTTTTTCTCTACATCATGGAAATATTTTGCTACCAACTTAGTATTAACTTCTTCCTCTTCATTCTCTGCTTGTAACTTTTCAACAAAATCTTCTTCTGATTTTTTAAAAGCTTCAGATCTTTCGTGTTTTGCTTTTTGAGATTTAGCTATCTCGTAAACCTGATCGTACAATTCATCATGAATTCTTTTACTTAATTCCTCATCGTTAGTTTCATGTGAATACTCACGTTTTACAATTTTCAGTTCTTCAGCTAATTCCAATTGAGCTTTACATTGCATCTTTATTGCTTCATGTGCAAACTTGATGGCTTGTAACATTTCTTGTTCAGAAACTTCATCCATTTCACCTTCAACCATCATTACATTATCGATAGTTGCAGCAACCATTATATCTATATCAGCGCTTTCTAATTGCTCAAATGTCGGATTAATCATATAATGACCATCAACACGAGCAGCACGCACTTCAGAAATTGGTCCGTGAAAAGGAATATCAGAAACACTTAATGCAGCAGAAGCAGCTAAACCGGCTAATGCATCAGGCATAATATCCTTATCTGCTGAAATTAATTGTACATTAACAAATGTTTCTGCATGAAAATCTTCAGGAAATAATGGACGTAAAGCTCTATCGACTAAACGTGATACTAATATTTCATAATCGTTTGGTCGTCCTTCGCGTTTTAAGAATCCACCAGGATAACGGCCAAATGATGCGTATTTTTCTTTATACTCTACCGACAAGGGCATAAAATCAACATCTTCTCTTGCTTCCTTAGCTGATACTACTGTAGCTAAAAGCATTGTGCGCCCCATTTTTACGACAACTGATCCATCAGCTTGTTTTGCTAATTTTCCTGTTTCTATGGTAATTTCTCTTCCTTCACCAAGATCAATTGTTTTTTGAATTAATTTATACATATTAATTTCTTTAGTTTTATAATCTTCTAATATTAAATCAAAAAAGGCAATTTGAAATTGCCCTTTTCTTTATTATTTACGAATGTTTAGTTCTTTTATTAATACTCGATATCTTTCAATATCATTGTCTTTTAGGTAATCAAGTAATCTTCTTCTTTTACCTACTAACCTTAAAAGAGCTCTTTGTGTACCATAATCTTTCCTGTTTGTTTTAAGATGCCCTGTTAAGTGGCTAATACGATGTGTAAAAAGAGCAATTTGCCCTTCTGTTGAACCAGTATTAGTTTCTGACTTCCCAAATTCTTTAAAAATTTCCTGCTTTTTCTCTGCTGTTAAATAGCTCATACTTATACGATTTATTTAATTAATCCAATATATACACTTTAAGACGTGCAAAAGTATTTATTTTTTTTTATATAACAACACATTTAAGAAAAAAAATATTTGTTTGAATTTAGCAAGTTCCTACAAATTAGGACAAAACCATTAAAAAGGATTATAAACTAAAGTTGTTAGGAAACACCTATTTGCTTTCGAAAAGCACCTTCTTTAATTTTCCAATTTGTTCCGGATTGCCTAAAACAAAAATTTGATCGTTATCAGTAATTTTTACTTTTGGCGATGGATTAACTATATAATTATTATCAGCAGTTTTCATGCCTAAAATATTAGCTCCCGTAATACTTCTAATTGACCATTCTCCTATTGATTTTCCGGCAAACTGAGCCGACATATTTTTGCACGAAATTTCTTCAATGTAAACTTCTTCGCTTTCGCGAAGCATTATATATTCTAAAAAATCAACAATGTCAGGTTGAGTAACTAATTTCGCCATTCGCTGTCCACCTATTTTAGTAGGCATAATTACATTTGTAGCACCGGCACTCCGTAATTTTTTATCAGAATTAAAATTCTGAGCCCTGCTAATAATAGTAATATCAGGGTTCATTGCCCGGGCTGTTAACACTACAAAAAGATTATCCGCATCATTAGGCAATGCGGTAATTAGTGCTTTTGCATGATCAATTCTGGCATTATCCAGAGTTTCATCTTCTGTAGCATCGCCTTGAATATAAAGCAAATCTGCATTTTCTCTTATTGTTTTAATTATAGATTCTTTATTCTCTACAATAACAACACTGGTTTTAAGCTTTTTAAGTTCTTCTATCGCTTGTTGTCCATTTCTTCCATATCCGACAACAATAACATGATTGTTCAATTTTTCGATCCTGGTTTTCACTTTGTTATCTTTTAAATAATTTCTTAAAACACCATCAACAATATATCTTGTAAGGGTTGTAACTGCATAAGCAAAAATACCAAAACTAATAACAATTAAAAATGCAGTAAAAAATTGCCCAAATTCTGAAAGTGGCCTTACTTCTTGAAAGCCCACCGTAGAGATTGTAATAACTGTCATGAAAAAAGCCTCTGTAAAAGTAAATTTTTCAATTAAAATATAACCTGTAGTTCCTACAATAACTATTAACATTAATAAAACGATTGCCATATATACCGGCCTGAAATTTTCTTTACCTAAACCACTTGTTTTCATTTATTATTTCGAATTATATAATTTCCGATTTGGCAATTTAAGCATTTTTTTGGATTACAATAATTATTCTTTAGTTGAATTAATGCCTGAGTGTCAAATGCATTTGAAGCATTTATGTCTAAATCATTCCATTTTGTTATGATAGAGTTTTTTTCGGGTTTTAAACTTTCTAACAAACGAATAGATCTATCTTGCAAGTTTTGTATTCCTTTAGCCTTTCCATAAATAAATAAAAAAGGAACAATTGTATTTATAAGTATAATATCTACAGCTGATTTCCCAATAATCTTCGACTTTTTAATTGATTCCTTATTAAATACATAATGATTTTCCCAATAATCAGAAGGTTTTACAATAAATAGCTTATAAAAATCATTTATCGTTTTTGTTTCCAATATTTTTGAAAACAAGGCTGTTGATTTGTATATCAGCATTGCAAATTGAGCAATTCGAACCGATGGAAAATTGCCGGGTCGTGATCTTAGAAATTTCCATAAATGTTTCTCGATTGGTTTTAAATTAAATTTCTTTTGCAAATATTGATATTCTTTTTTGAGCCTCTCGTAATAATCATCTCCAGACTCACCACTTAAAAATCCTGCCTGTCCAAATAACAATGCTTCAATTTGGGAAAGATCATCTTTATGTTTCGCCAAACAGGTTAATGGCAATGATTTTGCTAACAACTCGAAAGGATCAGAATTTAATTTAAACCCGAAGTTCCGTGCCAATTGAAAATAAAATGTGGTTTCCCAACTGTTATTTGTTTGTTTTAATAATTCATTTATTCTCTTAGATTTTTCCTCTAGTCGCTCAATTGTTAATTTTTCTAACCAATTTTGTACTGTAAATGAATCAACCTTTCGTATATCATTTTGGCAAGAAATCCAGTATTCACTTTTTATAAGAAATTCATAATTATTTAAAAGTTCCTTATCAAATTTTATTTCCAAAGTTGGAATAGGCTGACCATTGGTTCTAACTATATCTTTATCATGATTATAAACTACCTGCAAAATTACATTATCATATGCTTTATCTTTATGATGATTATGTACATACCAGTCTGATGAATTTATATGAACTTCCACATTTCCGGCCCAAATTGTTTCATTTATTTTAATCTTAGCATTAAAAAAATCAGGACCTGAATCAAAATTATGAGTTCCCTGATTCAGTATCTCAATTTTCTCCTGATTTTGATCTATCAAATTACCGTTCTTGTAAAGTTTATATTTCCAGATATAGTGTAAAAATTCTTCTTTCATTATTTTTTTATGAATTTAAAATCTATTCATAAAATTAACAAAATATTAAGTAATTACAATAGAAATAATATGTATCAAATATCAAGTGCAAAGCATCAATAAAATAGAAAAATGAAGCAGCAGCAAAGAGCAACAGTAATTTGCCAGTAGACACGACACATCCGTGCAACGGCTACACGCCGTGGAACGGATTTATACCAATTACGATAGTTTTTTTCACATAAGCTATCAACGATTTTGTAAAAGCAATATTTATCCGTTGCACCACTTGAAGTGGTTCCACGGAAAAATAATCGAAAGTAAACAAGAAAGAATATTTGAAGTAATTTAGATTAATCCTTTTGCTTTAAGCAATTCAGCCATTTCGGATTGTAGTTCTTTAGCCTTTTTACCAGCTATTCTGTCAAAATCGGAAGAACTATCTGCATAAATTATTGATCGAGCAGAATTTACTATCAAGCCACAAGAGTCATTCATTCCGTTATTAGCTACTTCTTTTAAACTTCCACCTTGAGTACCAACTCCGGGGATTAAAAGAAAATGTTCCGGGATAATTTCGCGAATTTTTTTAAGATAATCTGCCTGAGTGGCACCAACCACATACATCAAATTATCTCTAGTTCCCCATTCTGATGATTTCTGTAATACTGTTTCAAATAAATTATTATTCGAACTTTCAATATTAAGTAACTGGAAATCTTTTGCACTTTCATTTGATGTTAATGCCAGCAATATTACCCACTTATGGTTAAATTCAAGAAATGGAGAAACAGAATCTTTGCCCATGTAAGGAGCAACAGTTACAGCATCGCAGTTAAATTGCTCAAAAAATGCACGAGCATACATTTTTGATGTATTACCAACATCACCACGTTTAGCATCAGCAATTACAAAAATATCTTCATGAATAAGATTAATGTAATTAATTGTTTTCTCTAAACTTTTCCATCCTGAAACGCCATGAGCTTCATAAAATGCAATATTTGGCTTATAAGCAATTGTATATTGTGCAGTTGCATCAATTATTCGTTTGTTAAATTCAAAGATTGGATCTTCTCCATTTAATAAAAACCCCGGTATTTTAGTAATATCGGTATCTAAGCCTACACAAAGGAAACTTTTCTTTCTTTGAATTTGTTCAAATAATTGATTGTAATCCATGATTTTATAAATTATTCTACACCTGCTTCTTTTAATCTTTCTGCATTTTCTGCCATTTGCAACTGTTCAATTACGTCTTGAATATCTCCACCAATAATTGCAGGCAAATTATAAAGAGTAAGGTTTATTCTGTGATCAGTAACACGACCCTGAGGATAATTATAAGTTCTGATTTTAGCAGAACGATCACCTGTGGAAACCATAGTTTTACGTTTCGACGAAATCTCATCAATATATTTTTGATATTCAAGATTATAAAGACGGGTTCTAAGTTCGCCCATTGCTTTATCAAGATTTTTCAATTGCGATTTTTGATCCTGGCATGTAACCACAATCCCTGATGGTATATGTACTAAGCGAACTGCTGAATATGTTGTATTTACCGACTGTCCTCCAGGTCCTGATGAGCAATAAGTATCTTTACGTATATCTTCTTGTCGAAGATCGATATCAAATTCTTCTGCTTCAGGCAAAACAGCAACTGTTGCCGCAGAGGTATGAACACGTCCTTGAGTTTCTGTTTGGGGCACTCGTTGAACACGATGAACTCCTGATTCGTATTTCAGTACACCATAAACTCCTTTTCCGCTTACTTTCATTACTATTTCTTTGTATCCTCCAACAGTACCTTCACTTAGATTTGTAACTTCAATCTTCCATTTTTTGCTTTCGCAAAAATGAGTATACATTCTAAATAAATCACCTGCAAAAATACTAGCTTCATCTCCACCTGTTCCGGCACGAATCTCCAATATAGCATTTTTATCATCCTCAGGATCTTTAGGTAACAACAATATTTTTATTTCTTCTTCTAAAGGACCAATTTTCCCTTCTAATTCATCAAGTTCCATTTTAGCCATTTCCCTCATCTCTTCGTCCTTTTCTGTAGCCAGAATATCTTTTGCAGATTGAATGTTACTCAATATATTTTTATAGTTATTATAAGTTTCAACAAGAGGTTCAAGATCTTTGTATTCTTTATTTAACTTCACATACTTCTTCATATCATTAATAACCGCGGGATCTGTTATTAACTGACCAACCTCTTCGAATCTTAACTTAACTCCCTCAAGTTTATCTAATATCATTTTATTTCCTCCTAATTAAAATTGCTGCAAAATTAACAATTAATTTGATAGATTATTAATAATAAAATTCACCAAACTCACTTTTAATAGTAAGTTTATTTTCATTTGCTTTTTCGCACCGACCAACAATTTTAGCATCTACGTTAAAACTTTTTGAAATATTGATGATTTCATCGGCATACTCAGGCGAAACATATATTTCCATTCTATGCCCCATATTAAACACTTTATACATCTCCTCCCATGAAGTATCGGATTCTTTCTGAATTATCCTAAATAATTCAGGTAAGTCAAAAAGCTTATCTTTAATAACGTGTAAATTATTAACAAAGTTCATTACTTTAGTTTGGGCTCCTCCCGAACAATGAACCAGTCCATGAATTTTTGACCTGAGCTGCTTAAAAATTTCTATCATTATTGGCGCATACGTACGAGTAGGTGAAAGCACTAATTTACCGGCATCAACACCCAATTTTTCTATTCTATCTGTTAATTTATAAATCCCTGAATATACAATTTCTGAAGGTACTGACGGATCAAAACTTTCAGGATATTTTTCGACTAAATATTTATTAAACACATCATGCCGGGCCGATGTTAACCCGTTACTTCCCATCCCTCCATTATATTCCTTCTCATAACTTGCTTTTCCATAAGATGACAAACCTATAATAACATCTCCATCCTTAATATTATTATTATCAATAACATCAGATCGTTTCATCCTAGATGTTACAGTTGAATCAACAATAATGGTACGAACCAGATCGCCAACATCTGCTGTTTCGCCACCTGTTGAGTAAATTGAAACTCCCATCTCTCGTAATTCAGCAAGAAGTTCTTCTGTCCCATTAATTATTGCAGCAATAACTTCACCCGGAATCAGGTTTCTATTTCGGCCTATGGTAGATGATAATAAAATATTATCCGTTGCACCTACACATAATAAATCATCAAGATTCATAACAATTGCATCTTGTGCAATACCCTTCCATACTGAAAGATCTCCTGTTTCTTTCCAATATAAATAAGCAAGAGAAGATTTTGTACCCGCTCCATCGGCATGCATTATATTACAATACTCATCGTCACCACCAATTATATCAGGAATAATTTTACAAAAGGCTTTTGGATACAATCCTTTATCAATGTTTTTTATGGCATTATGCACATCTTCTTTTGATGCTGAAACCCCTCTTAACTTATATCGTGAATCTTGTGACATGTTTTTTGGAAATGTTTTGAAAATGCAAAATTAATAATTCCTAATAAGATTTAAAATTTAATTTATTAAACAAACAGGGCAAACGCATAAACAATTTTGTATTAATATTTCTATACATTACGGAACAAATAATAGTTCCGTAGGAATTTTCTATTTGTAACCCTGAACGTCTGCCTGACATCAGGCAGGGAAGTTCAGGGTTATGAATTGAACAGTCTGTACAAAGTCCGTCAACTGACGGATGACCTAATAATTTGCTAATCATAAAATTCAAAAAGATATTTTTCGTCATATTCAATTCCGTATTTATTAAGAAATTCAATATATTCATCTCTAAATGTTCGTTTTTTATGATGTTGTTGTTGATTCAATATATATTTTATAACAGTATCTATTTGTGAACGTGAATATGTAAATGCTCCATACCCTGACTGCCAATAAAATTTTGATTTATACCATTTTTTTTCATTTATAAATTTTGATGAAATTGATTTAATTTCCTGAATTGTCTTTGAGATAAAATATGAGGGATGTTGTCCTAAAAAAATATGAACATGATCGGGCATATTATTTATTGCAAGCATTTTACAATTACGATTTTGTACTATACCTGTAATGTATTTCTGTAATTCGTTATTATGTTCTTGCTTTAGAAAATTAGCTCTACCTTTTACAGTAAAGATATAATGAACATAAGCTTGTATAAATGAATTTGCCATTTTTTTATTTAGGTCGTCCTTTCAGGACTTTATTGGTATTGTTACTTATTCTCACTGCACTTCCGTGCAGTGTTACAATTAGAATGTCCATACTGGACAAATATAAATCAATTAAGCTATTGAATAAAAAAATAATGCATTTAACCTAATTAAAAAAGAATTCCCGATCTATCGGGAATTCTAAAATATTATTTGATTGAAGCTAATTTTGTGGTTGAAAATCGGTAGAGATAACCTGGAATTCCGTTCTACGATTTATCTGATGAGCTATTTCCTGTTGTTCCTCAGATTCTAATTTGTTAATAAAATCAGGTGTTAACTCGGTTCCTTCAAACAAGAATGCATTTTGCTCTGCCAATTTCTTATCTACAACTTTAGGCATTGTAGCAGCATATCCTTTGGCTCTTAATCTGGCAGGCTGAATACCTTTCTCAATTAAATAATTAACTACAGATTGAGCACGTTTCTGAGATAATTCTACATTTGTCAGAGCACTACCTCTGGTATCGGTATGAGAACGCAATTCAATTACTACAGTTGGATTATCATTCAAGGTTTCAACAAGTTTATCAAGTGCCACCATTGATTCAGGACGAAGATCCCATTTTGCAAAATCGTAGAAAATATTTGGTAGTTCAATTGGTTCTGCAATTGATGACAATCTAATTTCAGCACTAAAAGTTTGACTTTCTGTAATACCTTTTGTTGTTTCTTTTTCTTTTCCGGTTAAGAATCCTTTCTTCGATGCAACAAAAACATAATCGGTATTTGGACGTAGCATAAATTTGAAAGCACCTTCATTGTCTGTTTCATTAGTTAATGTCATTCCATCGCTACCAACAAGTTTAACAGTAGCATTTGCTAAAGAAGCATCTGTTTTATCGTTAAGGACAACTCCCTCAATATTAAATTTTAACGGAGGTAACACAAATGAAAATATTTCATCAGTTCCCTCACGAGATGAACTAAAATAACCTCTTTCTTTTTCTTTTTCTATAATAATACTAAAATCATCTTTAGTAGAATTTATAGGATATCTCATATTCTCTACTTTCCAGCTACCGTTTTCTTTTGTTGCTCTGAAAATATCCAAGCCCCCCATTCCTAAATGATAATCGGAAGAAAAATATAATGTTCCATCATCATGAATAAAAGGAAACATTTCATTTCCGGGAGTATTAATTTCTGCTCCGAGTGATTCAGGCACTCCCCAATCACTATCAGGACTAGTTCGGGTTACCTTCCAGATATCTTTCTCTCCCATTCCTCCTTTCATGTCTGAAACAAAGTACAGAGTTAATTCATCTTCAGATAATGATGGATGAGCCACAACAATACTGTCATTAAGCATTAATACCGGTTCTACTTTACCCCACTCATCATTTCTTCTTTCAGACTGATACACCATACAACCTATTGCATCTTTTTTATGACGCTCACAACGAGTAAAAAACATAGTATTAAAATCTTTACTCATTGAAACAGCCCCTTCTTCAAATGCTGTATTAATGTTTTCACCCAGAGGAACCGGTGTACTCCAGTTTCCTTTTTTATCTTTTTTTGATGTAAAAATATCTGAAAAATTTAAACCCGTACTACCATGAGTATCATCACCTGTTGCACCATCTCTTGAAGATGTAAAATAAACCTCGTCGTATTCAGCTTTTGCAAATGCAGGGCTATACTCACTCTCACGCGAATTGAAAAACTTCATATTAGCAACTTTATAACCATTTGGGTTTTCCATCCACTTAATAGCCATTTCACAAGATTTAACACCCATTTCGCCACGAGGATCCTGGGGTACTAACTTTTTATACTCTTTGTAGTTTTCAATGGCCTTTTCAAATTTTTCGTTCATTTTCAATGCATCAGCATAGTATAAATAGATAATAGGATTAGAATATTTTTTTTGCACAGATTTTTTATACCACATCTCAGCCTTTCTCGGTTGATTTGTTTTTCGGTAACATTCAGCTACCTGAAATGTAATATCACTTTTTATATCATTATCTGTTACCTTGCTATACGCGTCACGAAGCAAATCAATAGCCTGATAATACTGTCCGTTTTTATAATACTCATTTGCTTTGTTGTAGACACTTACCTGTGCCACAGAAAGGCTCTGCACAAATAATATAAAAATGCTAACAAGGAATACTCTTCTAATTTTCATATCTATTAAAGATTACGTAGGTAAAATGTAAAAGTAAGACTTTTTACACAAAATAAAAAAATGATATTTATTGAGTTTTCGGGTCTCTGTGGCATAATTATATTTTCATCAGGCAAGAATGCCTGATGTACTTTCCTTAAAAAGACGGACAAGGAATAATTTTTCGTTTTTCTCGTTGTGTTATTCCCTGATTAAATAAGTAATTAATAGAAATTTCATGTGTTCCACCAGTAAAACCTACTAGTTTAGATATGGTAAGGTCATAACTATATCCAATACTAAATTGATCAATTTTAAATCCAAGTAAAAATGCCAGTGCATCGTTACTTGTAAGCTCTTTAAACACAGGGATGCCTCGGTACCAGATTCCTATAACTAAAGGCATTTGATACCAATACAAACCTAAATCTAACTGAGTATATGTGTCTTGCATTTTAAATAAAAACGAGGGAGATATACTTTGACCGCTGGCCCAGTTATACCGGTCAAAAATTTTAAACTTGGTTCCTCCGTAAACAGAAAACTTAAAAGGATCTTCTATAATATCACCTGTAAGTGAGCGATTTGGCATTAATATTCTATCCCAGGTAAAACCAAACCAATAATTTTTATTAAAAGCTAATACCGAAAAAGAAGCATCAATATCAGCTTTCTTTTCCAGTATTTGTAATTCTCCTGTACCGGTTGTCTGATCACTTCTTAATTCATCTTCAAAAGTTAATTCACCAAAATTTACGTTCCTCTGAGTATAAAAGAAACTCAAACCAGGGCTAATTCTCCAACCACTTCTGAACCTGAATTTATAAGAATATGCCAAACCAACATTCGTTGTGGAAAGACTACTGGTACCTGCCTGCTCTCTGAACAGTAACAAACCTACACCACTTTTAAGATGTGGGAAATAATGATCGTAACCAAGTGAATAAGTTTGAAAAGATTTTGTTATTGCAGGCCACTGATTACGATAGTTTAGCGAGAACCTGTCCCCATCGGTTGAGCCGGCAAAAGACGGAGCCAAATATAATGGACTTGCATAAAATTGGGAAAACTGTGAATCCTGAGAAAAACCAGTTTTTAAATTAATTAAGACTATTATAATGAATAAAATATATATTCTCTTCACTGCTAATTCTTTTCTTTAATATGGGAAATTTATTACCCATACAACGTTAATTTTGGCTTATAAATTATAAATATAAATATATTTCTAAATCTTACAATAAATTACTTATTAACATAGGTTCAAAAAACTTTATTTGTAATTAGAAACCTTGGAGGTTTTAAAAAACCTCCAAGGTCTTTTTATAACTATCGTATTAAAGTTATATCTCCTGCCAGTTCAAACGACCTTCCATTTGTAAACTTACCCATGGCCTTCCAAACATATACATCAGGTTTTGCATATTCGCTATTAATCTTACCATTCCAGCCTGCACTTAAGTCTTTAGTTGTAAATATTAATTCTCCCCACCTGTTATATACTAATAATTCATATTCTATTACACCTTCCGAAACCGGCCTGAAAGTATCATTTAATCCATCATCATTAGGTGTAAATGCATTCGGGAATGCTATTTCACCTGCACCAATAATCTCAACCTCTTTAAGTAATATTAATGAATCAGTACAACCATGTGCTGTTGTAACATATAATGAGACATCATATTTTATAGGTACATCGTCCGGGTCAGGAGAATAATTATGAGTAACATCTCTCGAAATAGATGTATTACCATCTCCAAAGTGCCAAACATACGCACATCCTGCTGTATCATTGCATTCAGACATATTAAAAAACTCTACCCTAGCTTCAAGATCTGTATTTAACATCACAAGTTTAGGCGAAACCTCAAAATTAGCATCAGGATTTGAATATACACGAATAGTTTTATATTCAAAATCTTCACCCGCTCCCTCATTACTTGAAGCAGTCATTTTTACATAATAAACACCTGCCACCTCATAAGTATGATTAATATTTTGCCCTGTACCGGTTTCTCCATCACCAAAATCCCAGGTATAATTATAAAACTCTGCATAAGCTGAACCGGCAGCTGTAAACAGAACTTCTAAACCTTCATTTAAACAACCGCCATCAATATTGGTTGTAAAAGCTGCATTTACCGCAGGTGGATAAATTATAACAGATTTAGTTAAATTATCACTGCAATCGCTAGTTTTACTAGTTAAAGTAAGTTTAATATCCTTTTCACCCCAATGCTCATAGTCAAATAATAACTGATTTGAATTAAATGATGTTGTTCCATCTATATCACCAAATTCCCATAAATAATCCCAGGGTTCATTATTTGATGTACTATTTAGCCATACCGTTGCTTCAGGATATGTTTGTACAGCAGGAGTAGGATTAAACAATGCTGTTGGTTGAGCATAAACTGTTACCGGTTGTATTGTATCATCGCTACATTCATATTCGTTTCTGGCAAATAATCTTACATTATAAACCTTATCAACATTAGTTGTATTTTCAAATCTATGGATAGGGTGCTGTTGGCTTGATGTTGTTCCATCGTCAAAATTCCAACTAAAAAATTCGGCCGTTGCTGATGATTCATTTGTAAATGTTGAAGTAAATGGACTACAACCTGCAACATCATAAGAAAAATCTGCAATGACATCAGGGAAAACACTTAATCTTATAGAATCTGTATGCGTACAACCTTCATCAGTTCCTACCCATAATATTAGATCATAATACTTAACTGCATCAGGTAATGATGTGTAAGAATGTACTAAACTATTATCAACTGTATTAGTATTTCCATCTCCAAATCTCCATTCAAAGGAATCATATCCTTTAGAATTAAAGTTATCCATATAAGCCTCTAAAGGAGGACAAGAAGTTGTTGTTGGAACATACATTGTTGCTAAAGGCTGATGATAAACATCAATTACCATACTTGTATCATCAGAGCAATAGTTAGGCGATTGAACCGTTAAATCAATGGTATATGTTAAATCTGCAGTACGACTTGGATTATAAAATGTATGCGTTGGATCTGATAAACCTGAAGATGCTCCATCGCCAAAATCCCAGGTATATTTAGTTGAAGCCGGAACTGAAGATAAATCAGTAAAAATAATATTCAATGGAGTACAACCATTATCAATATCCATACTGTAAGAAGCTTCAACATATTCGTAAACCGTAACAGTATCTATATGTTCCGAAGTACATCCATGAGGGTTCGTGGCAATTAATTTAACTTCATAAGGAAGAATAGATATAGCATTATTATTATCATATGTATGATCAAAATCTGATAAATCGGTAGGTGATCCACCAACCAGAACTCCATCAATTTGCCACTCATAAGAATTAGACACATTACCAATTGATGTATTATCGATTGATGTACTAAAAGGAGGACATCCTTCACTTGTTTCAATTGAGAAATCAGCAATTACCTTTGAATAAACTGTGATTACAGTTTCGGCATAATCGGTACAACCATTTACAGATTCAGCATCCATTCTCACATTGAATGTTTTATCACTAGTCAATGTATTGATGAATTCATGTGTAGGAGATTCAGTTGTCGTCGATGATCCATCACCAAATGACCAGTTATATGTGTCTCCGTTAAATGTTGTATTAGTAAAATCAACTGTTAATGGATTACATCCTTCTTCACTTACCGGATCAACAGTAAATTGTGCATCAATTGTAGTATGTACTGTTACTGCTCTTTGCAATGTATCATAACAGCCATTTCCATTATCTGCAATTAAAGTCAGATTATTAATTTCTGTAACCCCGGATGAATTTGTATAAGTGTGAGTAAATGAGCCCGGTGATGTATTGGTTGTATAATCTGCAGCAGCAGTAAGATCATCATCATCCCAAAACCATCTGTAAGTTCCTCCGGATGAATTATTACTTATAGTAACTATAACCGGCGAACAATCTTCGGAAATATCAATATCAAAATCGGCAATTACAAGAGAATATACATTTACTGGAGAGATAAAGACATCAGTACATCCTTCATCCGATGTAACCTCTAATTCAACATTATATATTTCCGGACCAGCAGTGTTGTTTGTAAAAGTATATGTAGGTTCAAAGTCAGACGAAGTTGTACCTCCATCATCAAAATCCCACTTATATGTTGCTGCATTTAAAGATAAATTGTCGAACGTTAATATATAAGGATTGCAATCTATTGAATTCTTAGGATTAAAGTCGGCCAGTGCTTCATCAAAAACGGTAATTGTTTTAGTTGCAAAATCGGTACAGTTTCCACTTGGATCAGATACATCTAATCTCAGCGTATAAATATCATTTGCCCCAGGAGGATTTGCAGGATAAGTATGTGCCGGAGGGTCAGATACTGCCGGATTATACCCGTCGCCATAAGTCCATGCATAATTACCAACCGGAATACCTATATATTCTGTTGCAATTGCATCAACAGTTAAAGGCGAACATCCTTGTACCTTATCAACTGTGAATTTTGCATTCACATAAGGGCGCACAGTTACAACCGTTGTTTCTGTATCTGTACAACCATTTGGAGTTGTGGCCGTAACTCTTGCGGTATAATCAACTGCAATTGGATTAGTTATGTTTCTATAAACATGAGAAGGATCTGCCTGATCTGAAGAAGTACCATCCCCAAAATCCCATTCATACGTTGTACCTGGAACATCAATTGCTAAGGACGAATTAAAATCAACTTCTACCGAATCACAAATAGTTAATACTGCAGGAGTTGTTATAAAACTTACATCAACAGCCGGGGAAACCGTTATTGTTGTAGTTTTAATATCGCTACAGCTCGCATTTCGGGTTACGGTCAAACTTAAATCGAATGTTTGATCGGCTCCTGGATTTGTAGTATTTGTATAATTATGCAAATGAGTTCCCGGTTGTTCATTTGTATTTAATGGAGAACCATCGTCATAATCCCAAGACCAACCAGTAACGGGGATACTTGCTCCTATAGAAGTATTTGTAATATTTACAGGTAAAACAGAACAACCTTCAACGTTATCAACAGTAAAATTAGCATCTGCACGGTAGATAGTAATTGTATTTGAGGTATCATCTGAACAACCATATTGAGATTCGGCATGCAAGGTAAAATCATAATCATGATCATCATTATAAGTATTATTATAAAAATGATCGAAACTTACGAATGTAGTATCAAGATTTGACCCATCTCCAAAGGTCCAAAAATATTGTGATGCCGTATGCGTACCATTATTTGATGTATTGGTAAATGTTACTGTTCGTGAGTTGCAGCCTGTATAAATTCCCGGACCATCGATGGTGTAATTTGCTCGAACTTCGGGGTAAACAGTTATTGTATCGAGCCAGACTTTTTCGCAGCCTTCATCGTTAAAAACCTTAAGCTCTACAAATCTTGTAAGAACAGTAGTGCCTGTATTGGTATATGTATGCTCAACAGTTCCAAAAGTTGCTCCGTCTAAGGAAGTGCCATCACCATAATCCAGACTTATAGAATCTTCACCACTTGAAGTATTGGTAAAAGTAACAGCCAATGGATGACAGCCATCATCTTCAGTAATTGCAAATCCTGCTTCTAAATATGGAAATACAGAAATAGTAGCACGTGCTGTATCCCTGCAAAAGAAAGGAGATGTTAAACGAAGTTCGACATTATATTCAACCGTATCGTTTGTATTAAAGTGACTATACGTATGCGAGGTATCTCCTTCCACGTTAGAAATAGCTCCATCGCCAAATACCCATCGGTATTTATCGAGATTACCAGTAGAATTATCTGTAAAACTAACTGGAAGAGGATTACAACCAATAAGAATATTGGGTGTAAAACCAGCATGAATTTCTGGTTTAACAACCACATCCGTTTCAAGCGTGTCTTTGCAAAAGAAATCATTTTCGGTTACGAGAGTAAACTTCAGGTTTTGCAATGTATCTGAGGTATTTGTATATGTATGATATAACGTATCAGCAGCAGCAGCTGTAGTTGAGTCACCGATTAAATTACTGCCATCGCCATAATACCACTGATATTTCCACACAGGCCAATCATCTCTTGAATTGTTCTCTATCATAATATCAAGTGGTGAACACCCAATAACATTATCAATAGCAAAATCAGCTATAATAGGATCAGCAACATAAACATTAATTTGAGTAGAATCACTCATATTACAATCACCATAACCAATAACCGTATACCTTCTATCTTCTGTTGGGTAAATTACAGGTCTTTGAGCAGTTGGGTCCGCTAAAAACGAAGGTTCTTTATCAGCTTTCCAAAAATATGTATCAGCTCCATATGCAACCAGTTCAACTCTTTCTCCATAACACGTTTTATGGTCAGTATTAATCGTGCCACCTACATTTCCCTGAACATTCATTGGATTAAAGTCAGAAAAATACCCATAGAAACAATCTGTATATCCATTTAAAATCCCTAAATGAAATAAATTGGGGCCTAAATTTTCGATAGTTGTTACCGACCCTACTGGCACTTGCCCTGTAGTAAATCCAATTGATGCAGCTGACCATTCTCCTGGTATAACTACACTAAAATCTAATGGATTTAAGGTTATTGTTCCGCTTGCTGATCGAACAACAAAGTCATCTTCACCACCAACACGAACTAAGATATTCATATAAAAAGGATTAGACGAAGAACGTACAAAACTTACTTTATATGAACCTGTACACGTTGTTACCGATGGCATAATAGCTCCTCCAAATTGAGCTGATGTAGCACCGTAATTAACCCCCGACACATGGTATACATAAAATGCTGAATCTGGAGATGTTATTACTGTATTAGCGATAATTTGAAGTGGATATTGAACCCCTGCATTTAATGTTGTCTCGAAAGCTCCATCTACCCATATATCTGTATTATCATCTGTTGCAATAATATATGCATATTCATCGGCATTAGTAAATGCAGTATTTTTTACAACTACATAATCATTACCAACAATAGGTATTGAAACACCTTCATTATTTACGATTGTTACGGGAACCAACTGATCGGCAACAAGGTCTATACCACTACCCGAATTAATTAAATCATCTTTAGTATTTACAGCAATAGCTTTTGTTGAAATTATTTTTGTTCCTCCAAGTTTCCTGTTTTGTCTTCTTGTAATATCAAATGGCCAATTATCATTATCACCATCAACATCATAAGGAACAGCACAAAAAGTTTCCCCAATATCTAATGTTATAACGAAATCAGTAAATGCTGCATGTTGAGTTTGTGCACCATTTATAATAACCATCATATCGTTTGTTGGGGTTATCGTAACCTGAGTATTATTATCTGTTGCAACAATATCAATAGCAGAATATATAACATTATAACCCGAATAGGTTTGATATTCAGTTTCAAATGGTACAAAAAATTCTTTTCCAAGTGCATTTCGCCCCTTCAGAGCCATAATTTCCCTATTTAGGTTACAATCAATTTCATAATAAGCCGTAATACGCTCAGTTGCTTCAATTCTTAGTCCCTTATAACTTTTATTCCCTATGTCTCCCGCAAACTCTGGTACCGTACGCAAATAATTTTCAATACTATCCAAATCATATAAATTTGTAGCCGGATTATATGCTCCTCTTTCAAAAGTAATTGTTTCTGTTGAATTAGCTGGTATTGTAACTTGAATTGGAGCCATCCCTCCTAATGGAGACGGCTGTGTTATTGTTACAATAGCACTATTTATGGTATCTGTATTTGTAAGTCTGAAATGAGTTGGCTCTCCTAAGTTACCATGTTCATCATTAACTTCTGAAGCCACAAACCAAAACAACTGGTCAGTTTGGGCATATAAACAATTTACGGTAAATAAGATTATTATTAGTAGATATAATTTCTTAACTTGCGTATTCATAGCTGTAAATTTTAAATAAAAATACCAATTAAAATTTGATTTTTATAAACAAAAAAAAACGTTTTACGTAAAAAATTGTATCGTTTATCAAAAATTTACGTAAATATGAAACAAAGGTTCTAATTTTTATAAAAAAAATTTATTATTTCATTAAATAAAGATACAAAGATGAAACGATTAATCCATACAATAGTAGTTATTCCCTTCTTCTTTTATTCATTGGTAATAGATGCCCAATCTTATCTCGACCCGGCAGAGGGTTTTGAACATGGAGGAAGTGCTCCTTCCGGTTGGACAGAAGAATATGTAAATGGAACAGCTAGCTGGGTATACAAAGAAGGAGGATTATATGCCGGAGGAGAAAATCACCCGGATACTGCTTTCGCGGGAAGCTATAATGCAGCTTTTATATACAGTACTTCATATACTACAAAGCTGGTAAGTCCTTCATTAGATCTTGCGGATGCATTAAAACCCGCATTAATTTTTGGGCATGCTATGCAAAAATACGGATCTGATATTGATGAATTATATATTTATTTTAGAAATGGAATAGACTCAACATGGATGTTATTAAAAGAATATACTCTTGAAGTACCTGAGTGGATTGAACGTACAATTTATTTACCTGATTCGATATTAACTAATGATTGTTACATAGCTTTTGAGGCAGTTTCAAAGTTTGGTGCAGGTGTTTGTATTGATTCGGTTAGAGTTGAAGAAAAAGGATTTATTCCAAAAAGAATTAATGATATAAAAATTAAAGGGGTAACTACAAATTTTATCCCTACAAATTCGCTTGCTAATAAGATTATGCAAATAAATTTTCAGGTAGTAGGTAATAATGGAGATGTTGTATTGGATTCAATTGCCGTAAAATCACTAAATACTTCAGATAATGATATAAGTTTGAATGGTGTAAAGCTTTATTTTACTGAAGATACAATTTTTGCCACAACCAACGAAATTGGAGCATCAAATTTTATAGATGGAGTAGCTATATTCGATAATTTAAGTCAATCACTACCATACGATTGGAGTTCTATATGGGTATGTTATGATATTGGACTGGACTCAACGCATAAAATGCACAATCATACAGCAGATGCGATGATTGAAGCCAATGGAATTAAAATAGGTAACTATAAATATCCTTTTGCTGATAAATCGCCTGAAGGCTCGCGTATCATTTACGAATCTATTTTTATTGATGGTTTTGAAGAAGAAAATGGATGGATATTAACCGGGGAATTTGAAAGAGGTGCCCCTCAGGGATTAGGCTCTGGAGGATTTTACAACCCCGATCCTCTTCAAGCATATAATGGAAATGGTATTATTGGAACAGATTTATCTGGATTAGGAGGTAATCCGGGAGATTATGAACCAAACTTAAGCAGCAGAGAATATAGTGCAACTTCCCCTTCATTTAATGCACGCTATTTTAAGGATGTGTCTCTTGTATTTCAGAAAATGCTAAATTTTGATAGCCAGGACAGTGCATACATCGAATTAAGTACAAACAACGGAACAAACTGGACAAATATTTGGAAAAGTTCAGGTTATTATAATGATAAAGTTTGGGTAGAAACTAATTTTGATGTTTCAAACACTATTGATGATGCCCAAAATGGGAAAATCAGATTTACAATTGGACCTACCGATGCTACTTATCAAGCAGGAGGTTGGAATATTGATGACATTGTATTTGTGGGAGACTACATCTCAAAGGATGTCGGGGTGACTGACTGGCTATCACCTTTAGATGGTTGTGGACATACAGATGAAGAATACGTAGAATTAACAATAACAAATTTTGCCGGTGATACATTAAAAACTCCATTACCTATAAGTTTTTCTTTTGATGGAGGAACAACTATTTATAAAGATACTATTGAAATAACTAATATTGTACCTGGTAATTCTATTAACCATACTATACTTAACCACCCTATTGATTTAACAAATCCCGGATGGTATAATAATGTTTATGCAACTACAAATTTACCCGGAGATGAAGTTTCCTCAAATAACAGACTTAACAAAATACTTTTTATAACTCCTACATGTACACTGCCATATACACAAAATTTTGAAAGCAACTATGGTTACTTTATAAGCGGAGGTACAAATTCGACCTGGGAATATGGTATTCCGGATGGATTATTAATAGATACTGCATTTTCGGGTACAAAAGCCTGGGTAACTAACTTAGATGGATATTACTTAGAAAACGAGTCCTCTTACCTGGAAAGTCCTTGTTTCGATTTTACCGGGAATGATTCCATTATATTTGAGTTTAAGTGTATAGGTGAATCTGAAGATAAAGTAGATGGTATGGCTGTAATGTATTCTTTTGATGAAGGCCAGACTTGGAATTTTATGCCTGACGATCATGATTATTACTGGGAATGGTATAACGAACCTTTTATTAGCGAATTAGGCACTGCTGGAATAGATAGCGCTGGTAGTTCGTGGATTACAATGCGCCAATTACTTCCAAAATCATTTAGCGATAAGAGTAGTGTAAAATTCAGGTATGTACTAGAAAGTGATTTTACTAGTACGCTTGAAGGTTTTGGTATTGATGATATTAAAATTTATGATGCACCTTATGATGTGGGAGTAAGTTCTTTATCTGAACCAATTACTCAATGCGAATTAGGCGATGCAACACAAGTTAAGGTTTATGTTGAAAATTATGGAATTACACCTGTTAAATCCGGAACAAAAATTCCACTAACTCTCAATTTCGAATCTGAGATTACAAATGATACATTAATTTTAGCAAGCGATCTTGTTGTAGGAGCCTCAGTGATGTTTACATTTGGTTCAACTGTAGATATGTCTTATGCAGGAGATTATGATTTTGTCATTAATACTAAACTTGAAAGTAATCAATATTTTTATAATGAAACTCTAAGTAATGATACATTGTCCACAACTGTAACTGTACAAGGAATGCCAAATTACGATATCGGATGGATTGTGGGATCCGATGATGTAGATACTTTACTGGATGCCGGAGCAGGATACAATTTTTACTCCTGGGAATTTAATAGTTCTGTGGTATCGACAAACCAAACATACAGGGCTACTGCTGAAGGAATTTATTATGTAACTGTAACGAATGCCGATGCTTGTGAAGCAGATGATTCCTTAAAAGTGGTTCAATCAACGATTGATGTAAAGATGGATAGCATAAGAAACGCACCTGTTGATGAGTGTGAAAGATTTGATTCTACAATAATACAAGCAGCCATTGCAAACATTGGTCTGGTTTTAAATGTTGATGACACTATACCTTTTGGATATCAAATAAATAATCTACCTCCTGTACTTGATACGCTTACACTTACAAGGCTGTTCAACACTACAAGTCCGGATGATACCATCACATTCACTTTTGGCAAAAAGTGTGATCTAATGGAACCTGGCGAATATACTATTAGTGTATTTACAAATTTTGCAAGTGATTTAAATCGTAATAATGATACAATAACAACAACAATAAATACCTGGGGATTACCGGAGATAAATCTGGCTTACGATACCATTTACTCATCACAAGCCGATACACTTACATTGGATGCAGGTGCAGGCTTTGCAAGTTATAATTGGAATACCGGAGTTTCCACTCAAACAGTAACACCAGGCAATGTTTCTTATTATTATAAGGTTACAGTCACTGATATACATTCATGTGGAAGTGATAAAGACTCAACATACATAGAAACCCATGATTTGGGAATAAGCGCTGTTACATCACCGGCAAATATTTGCGAAGATTTAGCTTCTGCAACAACAAGTATTAATGTTGAAGTAACAAATTATAGCGATAGTGTATATAACTCATCTAACGTAAAAATCTTTTATAAATATGATACTGATAGCTGGGTTGAAGTAAATCCTGCATTAAATGTAGGAGCATCGGCTTCAGTTACAATAAACAGCATAGGTACAATTGATGCCATGGCTGTTGGTGAACATATGCTGAAACTATATACTTCATCAGAAATTGATGCAAATCATACCAATGATACTTTGGAATATAGCTTTGAAACATGGCCTAACCCTCATGTTGATCTGGCTTATGATACTATTTTTACAACTCAGGCAGACACTGTTATTTTAGTTGCCCAGGAAGAATTCGCTACATACGTATGGAGTGATGCTACCACTAATGACAGCCTTGTTGTAACTGATAAGTTTTCTCAAAATTATATAGTAACAGTTACAGATGAACATGGATGTGGAAGTGATGAAGATTCAACACAAATTATCACTTATAATGTTGGAATAAATGAGCTTGTGTCTCCTTTAAGTGCTTGTGAGCATACCAGTTCAGAAAATGTAATAATTTCTGTAAAAAATTACAGTCAAGACATACTATTGGAAGGAACTATAATTCCGATTGGCTATATTTTAGAAGGAGAAGCTCCGGTGGAAGAAGATTTCGCTTTACCTTCAGACCTGAACCCTTCGGAAACAGTTAATGCTACTTTTAATGATAAGGTAGATGTTTCCGAAATTAACACTCACAAATTTAAATTATATACCGCTTTTAAATTAGATGTAGTTGCATCAAATGATACTTTAGTAGATGCGATAAAAACTTTCGGATATCCTGAAATTGAATTAGGTGACGATATTTATACAACAGAACCTGAAACTCTTACGTTGGCTGCTCCTAGTGGATATAATAATTATAAATGGGATGATGGTACAAACACTAATACTCTATCAGTTACTTATCCGGCATCTAAGTTGTATAGCGTAACTGTTACAGACATTAATGGTTGTGCAACAAGTGATGATATAAATGTTTACACCTATAATGTTGCTGCATCAAATCTTAATACTCCTTTTAGTCAGTGTGAGTTGACTGCTACAGAAGATGTAAATATAGATGTAGTTAACAATAGTTCAGATACTTTATTAATTGGTGAAACAATTGATATTAGATATATTCTAAATTCAGGATCGCTCGTAAGTGAATCATTTAATTTAGCGGATACACTATTCCCTGCTGAAACAGTAAATCGCACATTTACACAACAAGCTGATTTATCTGTTAACCAGGTGCATGAATTAAAGGTATTTGCAAAACTATCAAGTATTGATGTTGAACTGGATGATACAATTACAAGTAACGTTGATTACCAGAAACCTGATTTCGATTTGGGAGCTGATGTAAATGTAGGTACAGAAGAATATACCATTACTGCAGAAGCAGGATACTCATCGTACTTATGGTTTGATAATATTACAACAACTAATACATATACTGTTAATGTTAACAATCAGAATCCGAATTATTATTATGCAGTTACTGTTACAAATAGTTATGGCTGTAGCGCAGATGATTCGATTCAGGTAACATTTTCCACAACTCCTGATTTAGAACTAACTAATATGACAACTCCGGTATCTGCTTGTTGGAATGAATCTGAAACTTACCCTGTACATATTGTAATTACAAATTCAGGAGTTGTTAACTTAAATCCCGGTACCAACTTTACCGTGGGTTATAGAATTGATGGAGGAACTGCTGTTACAGAAACTTACAATTTATCGACAGCAATGAATGCAAGTGATACCAGAGAGCATACTTTTGCAGATGAGATTTCATTTGCCACAGCAAAAGTTTATGAGTTTAAAACGTTTGTAAAACACGCTGAAGATGGTAATGTAAGTAATGACACATTAACAATTTCTGATATCGATATTTCAGCTCCTGTTGTTGATTTAGGTGTTAATGATACTGTATATTTTGAGGTATCATATGAAATTTCCACTTCAGAATCTTATGCTTCTTATGAATGGAGTGATGGAAGTACAGGAACTACATTAACTGTAACAGAAACCGGACATTATTCTGTAACAGTAACTGATGCTATTGGCTGTCAGGGAGAAGGAAGTATTTACTGTGAAAAGTTGCCAGTTGGAATCGACAATCTTATTCAAGGTGATGGATACAAAATAACTTATTATCCAAACCCAGCATCTGAAAAATTAATGATTCAGTTTGATAACAAAAAGTCAACAGATGTTATTATTGAAATCATAAGTGCAAATGGTCAGGTACTTTATAATAATAAGCTAAGTAATGTAGAAAATACAATTGAAAGAATTGATGTTAATCCTTATGCAAACGGAGTTTATTATTTGAGGTTTATAATTAATCAGGATTTCTATGTAAGAAAACTAATTATACAGTGAGGAATAATTAAATGACTAAAATTAAAAATGCCTAAAAATGATATTTACAGAGAATTTTAGTTTTTTATTCGTGCATTCGCGACTGTTTTTTTAACCACTAAGTAGCCAAGACACTAAGAAACACCGGATTAATCATCAATTCTTTGTGTCTTAGCGTCTTTGCGGTTTATTGTTTTTGTTAATAATCAAATCTCTCAACTTTCTTTTGGGAACATGATTTGGGTACAACACACATTCTTGTGTGTTGAAAAAATCACACCCAATTTTTATCAGACAGGCCTGATGTATTACAAAACATTTCCAATAGTTTAAAACAAAAAAGCCGCCATCCCGATAATTATAAGGAGGCAGCTTTAAAATTTATGCAAGTAAGTAAACTTATAACTTCCTGAATTTCATTTTCATTGTCATTCCATCTTCGGTCTCGGTCTGAGTATAGTATTCACCTTCTTTAATTAAAGTCACAGGATCTTCACCAGGGGCTGTAATTACTATAGTTGTACTACTAGTCCTCACCCATGTACCGGTTTCTATATCAGGGCTCTCTCCTGTTTCAGTAATTGTAGCAGTAAAGGCATTAGCAGTAAAAATAACTGAAATATTAATTTCCATTTCTGATGGAGTTAAAGTTACAGTAGCACCTTGTACTGTTAATTCACCTTCATGAAGTACCCATGTACCAACCATTTCATCAACAATATCATCTTCTTCGCAACCTGTGGTTATTAACAAAGACATGCTAATCATAACAAGAAATAATACTCTGAATAAATTTTTCATATAAATAAATTTTTAGTTAAAAAATAATTAAGATAAGAGTAAAATTAAGAATAAAATTTGATTAATTCAAGAAACTACAATTATCCATATTCTCCAGCCTTAATTACTTGCATTAGAAATTATAATTTCGTGTAGAGTTCGTTTAGGAACATGATGAACCTGATTTTCATCTCTGTAGTATTTAATATCGTCATCAACAACATCTTCAACAAGCACTTCTTCTTTTGGTTTGCCTATTGCTATTACTAATAATACTTCAAAATGATCTTCAATTTTTAGTAGCTCCTTTAACTTTTCTCTTTTGATTGACGCAAAAATACATCCTCCTAATTCCTTTTCAACTGCGCCTAAAAGCATACTTTGCGAAGCAATTCCATGGTCGCAATAATAATTTTTAGTTAACTGTGTATCTCCCAGAATAACAATATATCCGGCAGGTCTTTCTCCTTCTTCCGGCCCTGCCCAATTCTTTAAATATCCAGCCCATGCGAGTGTTGAAAAAACTTTTTCGTTAGTAATATGATCAGCAGATAAATAATATTTTAAAGCCTGCAAATTACGTCCTGAAGCCGATAATCGAGCAAGATCAACCAATTCTTCTAAATCTTTTATTGAGATTTTATGATCCTGATAAAACCTACGATAACTGCGATTTTTTAAAACTAAATCTTTAAGCATAATATTTAAATTTTTGAAAAGGTACAAAAAAAGTTGTCTATGCTTCGACAAGCTCAGCATGACAACTTTTATATTGGTAAATCCTGCAAGTCATCCTGAGCCTGTCG